>JBILKC010000121.1:0-7985 GCA_044376885.1 Hylemonella sp.
ACCCAGGGCATGACGGCGCAACGCAAAAGGATCTTTGTCACCTGTGGGTAGGTTGCCGATCCCGAACATACCGACCAGGGTTTCAATTTTATCGGCCAACGCCACAACGACGCCGACCTGGTTACGCGGCAGGTTATCACCGGCAAAGCGGGGCTTGTAATGGTCTTCAATCGCCTGCGCAACCTCCTCACCCAAGCCGTCATGCAGGGCGTAGTAGCCGCCCATGATGCCCTGCAATTCGGGAAACTCGCCCACCATTTCAGTTAGCAGGTCGGCCTTGGCCAAGCGTGCTGCCGTAGTTGAAGCATTGGCCAGCGTTTGACCGCCAAGGCGTTTGGCAATGACTTTGGCAATATCACCAACTCGCGCAGACCGCTCCCCTTGGGTTCCAAGCTTGTTGTGATAAACCACCCGGTCAAGGTTTGGAACGCGTGACTCCAGTGATTTTTTGCGATCCTGTTCGAAGAAGAATTTGGCATCTGCCAAGCGGGGCCGAACTACACGTTCATTTCCTTCGATGATGGAACGGGGATCCTCGGGATTAATGTTGCTTACCACCAGAAATTTGTTCGATAACTTACCGTTTTTGTCCAGCAGGGGAAAGTATTTCTGATTGGCCTTCATGGTCAAGATCAGGCATTCTTGTGGCACATCCAGAAACTGCTGCTCGAACTCGCACACCAGAACATGAGGACGCTCGACCAGTGCTGTGACCTCATCAAGCAGGGCGTCATCCTGAATGGCTTGCATGCCGTTACCCAGGTTTTCACAGGCCGCTTTGAGTTGCTGCGCAATCAACTCACGCCGCTCGCCAAAACTTGCAATCACAGCGCCATGGCGAGCCAGTTGTTTAGCGTAATTATCTGCATGCTCAATGATCAAGGGGTCAGCGCTGGCCTCAAAGCGGTGACCACGGGTCGTATTGGTGGCGTGGAGACCCAGAATGTGAACCGGAACAACTGCATTGCCGTGCAGGGCGAGGAGACCATGCGCCGGACGGACAAAACTCACGCTGCTCCATCCAGGCAAGTCACACCCGGATTCGAGCTGATAGGACATGACCTTGGGGATAGGCAATTGAGCGATCGACTCTTGTAATGCGGCTTGCAGGCCATCCGTCAGGGAGATCCCCTTGACCATACTGTCGTAATGCAAGAAATCGGTCTTGCCATCGGGCACACGCTTTAGCTGAGACACGGCCGAAGCATCTGCGCCCAAAGACTGAAGTTTCTTGAGCAAGGCCTGAGTGGCAGCGCCGGAGGCGTCCAAGCCCACCGAAGCGGGCATGAGCTTTTGCAATACGGATTTGTCCGGTGCCTTGTCTACTACATGTGAGATGTGCGCAGCTAATCTGCGAGGCGTGGCAAAGTGGGTCACGACCGCGTTCGCGTCGCTCAGACCCCTGCGAATCAATTGTTCAGCAAGTACGCTGGCAAATGACGCCCCCAGCTTGTTGAGCACCTTAGGGGGTAACTCTTCAACGAATAGTTCAACCAGAAGACTTGTCATGCGGCCTGCTTTGTCATTTGCGCCACCCACTCACGGGGAGCCATGGGAAAGCCCTGCCGTTCCCTGCTTTCAAAGTAACTGCGTGCCACAGCACGTGCAAGATTTCGGATCCGACCAATAAAGGCAGCGCGTTCAGTGACCGAAATAGCGCCACGGGCATCCAATAAATTAAAACTGTGGGCGCTCTTGAGTACCTGCTCGTAAGCAGGCAGAGCCAGCTGTTGCTCGATCAAATACTGAGCCTGCTTTTCGTGAGCGTTGAATGCATGGAACAAGAAATCGGGGTCGCTGTGCTCGAAGTTGTAGGCGGATTGCTCTTTTTCGTTCTGCAGGTAAACATCGCCATAGCTCAGATCTTCGGTCCACTTGAGCTTGTAGACATTGTCAACGCCTTGCAGATACATGGCCAGTCTTTCAAGTCCATAAGTGATTTCACCGGTAATCGGTCGGCAATCTATACCCCCAACTTGCTGAAAATAGGTGAACTGTGTCACCTCCATGCCATTCAGCCAAACCTCCCAGCCAAGCCCCCAGGCCCCGAGTGTTGGATTTTCCCAGTCGTCTTCCACGAATCGGACGTCGTTTTGTTTGAGGTCAAAGCCAAGCGCCTTCAAGGAGCCAAGATACAAATCCAGAATGTTGCTGGGCGCGGGCTTAAGCACCACTTGGTACTGGTAGTAATGTTGAAGACGGTTGGGGTTTTCGCCATAACGTCCGTCTTTGGGCCGTCGACTTGGCTGTACGTAAGCAGCTTTCCAGGGCTCAGGCCCGATTGCTCTTAAAAAGGTAGCAGTATGTGAGGTTCCTGCGCCGACTTCCATGTCGTAAGGCTGTATGAGTGCACATCCCTGGGCGTCCCAGTAAGACTGCAGCTTCAGAATGATCTGCTGAAAAGTCAACATGTATGAGGTCAATCGCGAACGCAAAGGTTTGATTTTACGAGGCTTTGACGCTGCCCCTGTGGCTTAGCGCGGCTATCTACGACGCAGCCCCCAAAGTACAACGAACAGCGCTGAACCGAGAAGAGGCCACAACCCCGCGCGTGAAGCCCACCAGGCATAGGGAGTCAAACCGGTTCGGCCTTCAACCGTAGCGGACAAAACCCCCCGGGTATGCCGGGGTAACTGGTCGACAACCCGGCCCCGGTAATCGATGACTGCAGTGGCTCCCGTGTTGGTTGCACGAATAAAAGGGCGCTCAAATTCAATCGCTCTCATCCGGGAGATGTTCAGATGCTGGTCTATGGCCACTGTGTTGCCGAACCAGGCGACATTGCTGCTGTTGACAAAAATGGTGGGAGCTAGATCTGCTCTTAAAAAACGGGCTGCCAGCTCTTCACCAAACAGATCCTCATAGCAGATGTTTGCCGCCAGCCGCTGCCCCATCCATTCGAAAGACGCCTGTCCCAAACTGCCACGGCTGAAGTCCCCCAGGGGAATGTTCATCATTTGTGTGAACCATTTGAAGAAGGGCGGAATGAACTCACCAAATGGCACCAGATGGTGTTTGTCGTATCGCCAGACACTCGCTTGTTCGGGCTTGAAGCCAACAATGGCATTGGTATAACCTTCTTTAAAACTTCCCCAGGGAAAGCCGATCATTGCGGCTTGATTGCCTTGGCTAAACCGTGCCTCGATAGCATCCCAGTAACCAGGTGGTAATTGCTGTGGCAACAAGGGAATGGCGGTTTCAGGTGCAACGATCAGTTGCGACTGACTCTGACCGATTTTTTCGGCATACCATTGCAAAGCTGTAGGCACACCCGAGCCGGGCTGAAACTTTTCATCCTGGGCAATATTTCCCTGAAGTAAATCAATTTGCATTTGCCCCGCCGGCATTGAGAACGCCTGCAAATAGGGCTTGAGAAACCATGGGCAGACTATCAGTGTGATCAAAAGCAATGGCCTAAAGGAGAAGCCCATCAACAGCTTTGACAATCCCATCGCCAAGCCGGCCGCCATGGCACTGACGCCATAGACCCCCAACCAAGGCGCATAACTCGAAAGCGGACCTTCACTATGGGCATAGCCTGCAGCCCCCCAAGGGAAACCTGTAAATAGAAGTCCACGGCCGAGCTCCGCAAGTAGCCAGCACGCTGCAAAATAAAAAGCGCTATGCTCTTTTTTTCTATGGGCAATTACTATATAGAGGACACAGAAAAACCCATAGTAAAGCGCCAGCACAGACGCAAGCGCCACAACAGCAAAAATGCTCATCCATGCTGAAAGACCAGCGTAGGTGTGCATAGAGATGAAAAGCCACCAAAAGGTTGCAGCCAGCCAAGTAGTCGCAAAAACCCACCCAGCCATAAACCCTGCTGAAGTTCCAGAGCCCCGGCCTAGAAGCCAGCATAAGAGAGATAAAGACAGGATTTGAAGCCAACCGTTGGGCTGACCATTCCAGGGTGTTGCCATCGAAATGGCATGGACTAAACCGCCAAGAGCGGCTAAGAGCAAAAAAAAGAAATTGCCCAGCACCCGCTCAGACCTCAAGGTCAACCGCGCTAGGCGACACCTTGAACCATTTCACAGCACCGCCTTTGGTGTGCAAAACGACGAACGTCAGACCCGCAAGTTCATGCCGCTCTCCCCGTTTTGGGACGCGTCCAATTTCATGGGCGATCAGTCCCCCGATGGTGTCAAAGTCTTCTTCAGCAGCATGATGATCAATCTTCACGTTGAAAGCATCGTTGACGCGCTCTATCGATGTATCTCCGCTGACGCGATAGGTTTTATCTGCAAGTCCAAAAATATCCCCCTCGTCCTCGGGAATATCGAACTCGTCCTCAATTTCACCAACGATCTGTTCAAGTACATCCTCAATAGTGATCAAGCCAGCGACCCGACCAAATTCGTCAATCACAATCGCCAGATGATTTCGGTTGCCCCTAAATTCACGAAGTAGGTCGTTCAAACCTTTGCTTTCAGGAACAAATACTGCGGGTCTGAGAAGGGCCCTTAGGTTGAGTTCGGGTGCACGCTGAAGTTTTAGCAGGTCCTTGGCCATCAGAATGCCGATGATATTTTCTCGCTCACCGTCAAAAACGGGGAAACGCGAATGTGCTGTCTCAATCACAAGGTGGAGTAATTCGTCGTAAGGCCCGTCCAGCTTGATGAGATCCATCCGCGTTGCCGGAACCATCACATCGCCTGCCGTCATATCTGCCATACGGATTACGCCTTCGAGCATGATCCGGGATTCAGCGCCAATGATATTGTTGTCTTCCGCTTCTGCCAGAGTCTCAATCAGCTCATCGACGGAGTCTGGTCCTGGATTGATGAATTCAACAAGTTTTTTGAAAAACGTGCGTTTGTCTTCTTTGCTGGGAAGCCTAGGCGGATATGGTTCTGACACTGAGTACGGCGCAGGACATGCGGTTGTTTCTACAAAGCGAAGGATAGCGGATTGTCCTGCGCACTAGGTAAATGCGCTAGATGTGGTCTGCAGGTATCCGCTTATGCTCATGATTTTATAGCGGGCACTACCGATAGGATATGCCGTATTACGTCGGCGGATCAATTCTTTCTCATTCGGTTGACGTGTGATTTGCATCATCGATTGCTTGTCTGTCTTTCTGCAGATTCGACAAAAAACCCAAAAATCTTTTAGCCTGTAGATTGAGTCCATAGTTCAATTGCCCGAGTTGCTCATCAACCATTTCAGACAAGCGACTTTGGAAACTGGCATCAGGTAACAGAAGATAGGCATTGGTTTCTGAGCCATCGTTCTCAACACTGGCACCGGCCTTGCGCGCGATGTGAATCATCGATTTGTTTTCTGTCAGCGCATGGATAAACAACATCTGAACCCCTTCATTCCGGGCGTGCACGATCGCTCGCTGAAACAAAATGGAACCACACCCGCGACTTCTGTATCTTTTAAGAACAGAGACACCGAACTCTGCGCAGGAGGAAAAGTCCTTGTCGACAGAATAGGCTACGTGCGACATTGCAATCAGCTCAAGCCGGCGGTTGTAAATACCGAATAGGTCATCTCGCTCAAAATTTATCCCTTCTACATATTTTCGTATCTGCTCTTCATTGGCAATATAACCAAACCGCAGGTAGCGGTCACTCTCTTCCAACGCCAATAAATGCCTGATGATCCGCTGTCGATGCGCGACTCCAAGCGACCGGATAGCACCGACCCAAAGGCTTGATTGAGCGCGTCCTTCATCAGCCCTTGGTGTTGACACCACGGTTTTTTCTTTTGTTGCCCTCGGTGGATTACTCATGTCATCTCAGATATTAGGAAAAGCACGGGTATACGGTTTGAACAACACACATGAAAATACACGTTACAGGAGTACTTTATGGAATTTAAGAAACACTGGCTAGCCAGTTATCCCGACTCAGTGAGTCATGATGTTAATCCTGATCAATATCACTCACTTGGCGAGTTGATCGAGGAGTCCTTCAAGAAAAATGCAGACAGAACCTTTTCTGTTTGCTTTGAAACCAAGATGCGATACAAGGAATTGGACTCGCTATCGGCATCCTTCGGTGCCTGGCTACAAAGCTTAGACCTTGCACAAGATGCACGTGTTGCTTTGATGCTTCCGAATATTCCTCAATTTCCAGTCGTCATGGCAGGAATTCTTCGTGCGGGATTCACCTGCGTAAATGTCAATCCCCTTTATACCGCGCGTGAATTAGAGCATCAGCTTAAGGACTCCGGATCCACTGTGATCGTTGTTTTGGAAAATTTTGTGCATACCCTTGAGGAAATTATTGAAAACACAGGGATTAAGCAGGTTGTCATCGCGTCTTTAGGTGACTTGTTGGGCTTTTGGTACGGAAAGTGGATGACGTTTGCTGCCAGACATTTGGCCAAAATGGTTCCCGCTTTCAAGTTACCGATTCATCAAGAGCTACGCGTTGTTTCCTTCATCCAGGTGTTACGTGAGGGGGCTGTTTTAAACATGAAACCCGCCCGATCATCCTTGTCATCCATTGCATTTTTGCAATACACAGGGGGGACAACCGGGCTGAGCAAAGGGGCGATCCTGACACACAGGAACATCATCGCAGCAATTTTGCAGGCAGAAGCCTGGTTTACTCCTGCGCTCACTCGCGTAGGCAGTGTCCAAGGTATTAATCAAATAGCGGCGTTACCTCTGTATCATATTTTTGCATTAACGCTTTGTTTACTTAACATCCGCTGGGGATCCCACCTCACATTGGTGCCGAATCCACGTGATATCGGCTCCTTGGTCAGCGTCCTCAAGAGACGCCCCTTCCATATGTTTCCAGCTGTAAACACACTTTTTAATGCATTACTTCAGCATCCACAGTTTCGTACAGTAGATTTTTCACATCTTTGTGTTTCTCAGGCTGGTGGAATGGCTGCCTCGGAAGGAACTGCTCAACAGTGGTTTGAAGTCACTGGCTGTCCAATGATTGAGGGCTGGGGAATGAGCGAAACGTGTGCTATCGGCACAAACAATCCAGTCAATGCGCGCACTTTCTCGGGAACCATCGGCCTTCCTTTGCCGAGCATCGAAATCGCCATTAAAAATGATGATGGTGTTTCACTGGCATTAGGGGAGTCAGGTGAAATTTGTATCAAGGGACCAAATGTCATGCAAGGTTACTACCAGCAACCTGAAGAAACACGCAATGCTTTTACGGCTGATGGTTTTATGCGGACCGGTGATATCGGAGTTATGGATGCATCGGGATACACCAAGATTGTTGATCGCAAAAAGGACATGATCCTCGTCAGTGGATTCAATGTTTTCCCCAGTGAGCTTGAAAACGTCATTTCTTTGTGCGACGGTGTACTTGAATGCGCAGTCATCGGTATACCTGATAGCAAACAGGGTGAAGCCATCAAAGTTTATGTCGTTCGAAGTGACTCAACACTCAGCGAAGAAGAACTGGTTCGTTTTTGCCAAACCAACCTGACGGGTTATAAACAACCTAAATATATTGAGTTCCGTGATGAATTACCAAAATCAAACGTTGGCAAGATTCTGAGAAGAGAGCTCAGAAGCACGACATAAAGCAAAGTCAATTCGCACTGATCCTATTTGGAAAACGTTATCTTTGAGCACTTGATAAAGAAACACGTATTCCAGACGCACAAATAAAAACGCCCCATCAAATGATGGGGCGTTTTACTTTAATAGCCTGACAATGTCCTACTTTCACACGGGTATCCGCACTATCATCGGCGCTGAAGCGTTTCACTGTCCTGTTCGGGATGGGAAGGAGTGGTACCACCTCGCTATGGTCGTCAGGCATAACTTTTTGTCATCTTGGATAACAAGACAACTAATTTATAGAGCTAATCAGCTTCGATTTAACGATCCAGTTTGCACTGGAAATTTTGAATGCGTCAACTTGGCATAACTTCTTTGATCTTAAAAAATCAAAGTTATAGGGTCAAGCCGCACGAGCAATTAGTATCAGTTAGCTTAACGCATTACTGCGCTTCCACACCTGACCTATCAACGTCCTGGTCTTGAACGACTC
>JBILKC010000122.1:0-7979 GCA_044376885.1 Hylemonella sp.
CATGGCTGAATTTCGCTGGCTGCTGGAAGAACTGCGCGTGAGCTTTTTTGCCCAGGAGCTGAAAACGCCGCAGCCTATCAGCATCAAACGGCTGGAGAAAGCTTGGGCTCAGCTCCAGACCTGAGCCTGGGTGGCAATAACCCAGGCACTCCAGTTAGCTGCAGACGCCCACTACACTGTGTTCAATGCCATTGAATAAAAATGCGTCGCCCCGCCAATCCGGCTGGAGCCGACGCCTGACCCTCACTCGTCACCGGGCTAAGCGGCTGGACCCGACCGTTAAAGGCTTGGTGTGGAGCGCCTCAGCGGGTGTTTTGTTTGTCATGCTCAACACCATGACCCGTTACCTGACACTTCAGATGGACCCGTTTGAGTCGCAGTTTTTGCGGTATCTGTGTGGTCTGCTTGTGATACTGCCTTTTGTCATGCGCTCCGGCCTGGCCGCTTACAGACCCAAGGACATCGGCGGGCAGTTTATCCGCGGCGCGCTACATACTGTTGCTTTGGGTCTGTGGTTTGTTGCCCTGGGAAACATCTCACTGGCAGACATGACCGCCATAGGCTTTACCACCCCGATCTTCATCATGCTCGGTGCTTATGTGTTCTTTCGTGAAACCATGCACTGGGAGCGCTGGCTGGCAGCCAGCATCGGTTTTTTGGGTGTTTTGATTGTGGTGGGCCCCAACCTGACGGGGGCTGGCGGCTATTACAACCTGGTCATGCTGGCTTCTTCGCCGGTGTTTGCGGCCTCGTTCCTGTTCACCAAGCGGCTTACCCGCTATGAGACGGCGGGCGTGATTGTGTTCTGGCAAGCATTGACGGTGACCCTGCTGAGTTTGCCGTTGGCGCTTTGGAACTGGCAAAACCCCACAGCGCTTCAATGGCTGGGCTATCTGGTGTGCGGAATCTTGGGAAGCGGTGCGCATTACTGCCTGACACGCTCTTACCGCATCAGCGACATTTCCTCCTCGCAATCGCTGAAATTCCTGGAGCTGGTCTGGGCCACGCTGATGGGTTGGCTGGTTTTTTCGGATTTCCCCAGCCAAAACACCCTCATTGGCGGCCTGGTGATTGTGGCCTCGACCCTCTGGATAGCCCGGCGCGAGGCCCGGCGATAAGCACTGACAACCATCCCTCGCGTTGGGAGTTGCGCTCAATTCAAGCGCGGGCATCGGAACCGTGATGATCGGGCGTTGCCGCATTGTCAGACCATTCGGGGACAGCTTGCGCAGGAACAGCCCGGTAGGCTGAGCTAAGATGACCCTGTGCTTTTGCTTGTATGGAGCAATTGAGCTGACTACTTTTCACTATCGTTGTTGATGTTGAGGGGGATGAATGGACCGCCGTACCTTCGTTGAAACCTGTGCCATGAGCGCAACCTGCATCACGGGCTCATTGGCCACACCCGTCCTGGCGGCGGATGCCAAGCCCAAAAACTATGCCCGGGTGTTGCTGACCAATGAATTTGGTGACCCGCTCAAGGCCAGTCGTTTGTTGCCACGAACCAATTACGTTTTCCACTACCCGTTTGAGGCCACGCCGGTTTTTTTGCTGGACCTGGCCCAGCCTGCGCTGCCCCAACAGCTCACGACCAAAACCAAAACAGCCTACGCCTGGCCGGGCGGGGTCGGACCCAAAAAAAGCCTGGTTGCCTTTAGCGCTATTTGTGCCCACCACTTGGTCTATCCCACGCCTGCGGTGAGTTTTATCAGCTTTCGCAAGACCAAGTCTGTCAAGGGTCTGCAGGACAACCTGATTCATTGCTGCGCCGATCACAGCCAGTATGACCCCGCCAAAGGTGCACAGGTGCTGGGGGGGCCTGCCGAGCAACCTTTGTGCGCCGTGCTGCTCGATCACGACCCCAAAGCGGACACATTGACCGCCTATGCCACGCTGGGCGGTGAATTGTTTGATGATTTTTTCCGCAAGTACGAACTCAAGCTCAGCCTGGATGTGGGACCCAAAGCCAAAAATACGGTCGCTGGCAAGTCGGTTGTGCGCGAGCTGGACAAATTCTGCAAAAACTCGATTCAGTGCTAAGGGCGGTTTTCCCGTTCAGACCAATCGTCTCGCGTCTCCCACAATACACCTCGCAATAAACGTGCGTGAGGTAATTTACTTCTTGGGAGCGTCTTCATCCTCCCATTTGGTAAATCCACGCATGGCCTGACTTAGAAACGGAACTTGCTGACTGAAGTTTTTGCAGCCAGAGCAAATCAACAGGTGAAATTTGAGGGGCATGTTTTCTGTGAACGACAACTTTCGCTCTTGCGACTCGGAGACCAGACGGGTGGCCTTTTTGCAGTTCATCATGATGGCGCTCCTGGGGTAAACCAGCGGTTTTCAAGACATTCGCGCAAGCGCAATCGGGCGCGATAGAGCAATACATTTAAATTGCTCACGGTGAGGTCAGCTTCCAGGCAAATTTCCCGGGTATCGAGTTCAACGAATTCTTTCATCATGAATACACGGCCCTGTTTGCTGGGCAGCTTGTCCAGGCAGACTTCAAAGATAGTCCAGAACTGGCCTTGCTGCATAGCTTCTTGCGGGTTGCCCCAGCTGGCGGGCTGCTCGTCGGATTGCCAGTGTCCCTTGTGATCGAAGAGTTCCGAGAGGTCTTCGCCATCGTCGTCGTTAGTCAGCAAACTGCCGGAATACACCAATCGCTGCTTTTGCCGCAGTGCATCAGCAATCTTGTTTTTCAGAATGGCAAATACCCAGGTTTTGAGTGCTGCCCGACCGCTAAAGGTTTTGGCGTTTTTGAGAGCGCCCATCAAGGCCTCTTGTACGGCGTCTTCGGCCAAATGACTGTCCGAAAGTTGCAGCGTGGCGAATTTGAGCATCTGACGCCGTAATACATCCAGATACCCGGCATCGGTCAGTACCGATGGTTCATCAGGAGCGCCCTTGGGCTGGTCAGTCGACGCTTGCGTCATGACGCGTCATCCGGGTTTGTGATGCGATTCTTGTGAACGCTTATGTTCGCCCGGGATGAAAGCAAGTGGATCAGCATCAGATGGATCGCGCTAAAGCCTGGAGAGCCGCTCCAGTGCCAGATTGAGTGTCTCGTCCTTTTTCGCAAAGCAGAAACGCACCACCCGTTGGTCAAAACCATTGCCATAGAAAGCTGACAACGGTATGGCCGCCACGCCGATCTCGCTGGTGAGCCACTGGCAAAAATCGGCTTCATTGAGGTCGCTGACTTCGGAAATATCCACACACTGGAAATAAGTGCCCTCGCTGGGCAGCATATTGAACCTGGTGCGTTTCAGACCGGCACGAAACAGGTCGCGTTTGGCCGCATAAAAGGCGGGCAATTCCAGATAGGGTTTGGGGTCGGCCATGAAGCGGGCAAAGGCGTATTGCACCGGCGTGTTCACAGTAAAAACATTGAACTGGTGAACCTTGCGGAACTCGTGTGTCAGTGCCGCCGGCGCTGCCACATAGCCCATCTTCCAGCCGGTGACATGGTAGGTTTTGCCAAAGCTGGAGACGATGAACGCACGCTCGGCCAGTTGGGCAAAACGCGCGGCACTCTGGTGCAACTGGCCATCAAACACCATGTGCTCATAGACCTCGTCGCTGATCAGCAGCACGTTGGTGGGTTCCAGAACCTCTTGCAAGCGGCGCATGTCGGCTTCTGTCCACACCATACCGCTGGGGTTGTGCGGGGAGTTGACCATGATGGCGCGGGTTTTCGGGGTGATGGCGGCGGCGATTTTGTCAAAGTCGGGCCTGAAGGTGCCCGGCGTGAGCGGCACGCGTACCACAACACCACCGGCCAGTTCAATGTTGGGCACATAGCTGTCGTAGCAGGGCTCCAGCACGATCACCTCATCACCCGGGTGAACGATGGCCATAATGATGGTCAGGATGGCCTGTGTGGCACCCGCTGTAATGGTAATTTCGCTGTCAGCCCTGTATTGGTGGCCATACATCGCTTCTATTTTTGTAGCAACGGCCTGGCGCAGATCGGCGACACCCGGCATGGGCGGGTACTGATTCAGGCCCTGGTTCATGGCGTCAGCAACCGCCTGGGTCAGGCGCGGATCGCAGTTGAAATCAGGAAATCCCTGGCCCAGGTTGACGGCTTTTTTTTCAGCAGCCAGCGCGGACATCACGGTAAAAATGGTGGTGCCCACGTTGGGCAAGCGGGATTGGAGTTGAGGCGTCATCGGCAGTTCAGTTCTATTCCCAGTCATTCACATGACCGGTCATGGCGCGGGCAATCAGGTTGCGGTCCAGGCGGTCGCTCAGCAGTTCGGCAAATTTATAGACAAAGCTGCGCAGATAGGCGCTGCGCTTGAAGGCTACGCGAGCCACATTTTGACCAAACAAATGACCCATGGGGCGTATCACCAGATCGGGAGACAGGCCGTTGACCGACAAATCGCGTACCGCCATCTCGGCCACAATGCCGATGCCGATGCCAAGCTGCACATAGGTCCGGATGACGTCCGAGTCTATGGCTTCCAGAGCTATGCGTGGCTGCAGCTTGCGCACGGCAAAGGCCTGGTCAATTCGGTTGCGCCCGGTAAAGGAGGGGTGGTAGGTGATCAGAGGCTCTTGCGCCAGGTCTTCCAAGGAGATGCGTTCCTTGCGCGTCAAGGGATGGTCAGCAGGCAAGACCAGCATGTGCTGCCACTCATAACAAGGCAGGGTCACGAGTTCGGCGTAGTCGGCCAGGGACTCGGTGGCAATGCCAATCTCGGCCACTTCATCAATCAGCATGCGGGCCACCTGGTCGGGGGTGCCCTGGTGCAAACTCAAATTGACCTTGGGGTAGAACTCGCGCAGTTTGCTCACCGGGCCGGGCAATACATAGCGCGCCTGGGTGTGGGTGGTGGCGATCGACAGCGTGCCGCTGTCCTGGGCGCTGAATTGCTCGCCTATACGTTTGAGGTTGCCAATTTCGCGCATGATCAGCTCTATGCTTTTGAGGACGTGCTGACCGGGCTCGGTGATGCGCTTGAGGCGCTTGCCATGGCGTGCAAAGATCTCAATACCCAGTTCTTCTTCCAGTTCAATGATGGCTTTGGACACGCCGGGCTGGGAAGTATGCAGGGCCTTGGCTGCCTCGGTGAGGTTCAGATTGTGGCGGACTGCTTCCTGGACAAAGCGGAATTGGTGCAGGTTCATGGCAGTGATTATCCGCAATTACGTTTTTCCGCCCATGGCTTGCCCCGGTACCAGGCCAGGTCTGCCATGCGCAGCATGGGCTTGTCGCCTGAAGTGTCCCCATAGGCATGTAGCGCCGGGGTGTTTTGAGGGCCATAGGTTTTGTCCAGCCAGGCCTGCAGCCGTCGTACTTTCTCTTGCCCATGGCAATTGGGTGTGGCCATTTTCCCGGTGTAGACGCCGTTCAGGTGCTCCATTTCGGTGCAGAGCACGGTGTCCAGCCCCAGGCTTCGTCCGACGGCGTGCATGTACAGGCTTGGTGAGGCGCTCACAATGAGGCAGCGGTGACCCAGTCGCTGGTGCATGAGTAACTTCCCCAGGGTCCAGGCTTGCCATTGGCCTGGCAGGGCCTGTGTGACATAGAGGCCTGCTTTTAAGGCTATGCGGTCACACGACTGGCCCGAGAAGCCCACCTGTAAAAGTCTGGCCTTGGCGCGGTGGTTGCTCATCATACGCAGGGCGTAGCCAAGCAACCAGGGCAGGCTCAGCACCATCGCCCGCAAAAACCCAAGCCAGCCCAGACTGAAAATCATGAAAGGCAACAGCGTGTCTGCACGGGTGAGGGTGCCATCAAAGTCAAATGCTGCGACAGTCCCGGGTTGTTGGAGGGTGGGGGCCGAGGAGGTCGAAGGTGCTGCCTCCCCGGTCATGGTTTTTCGCACCTGACTTGACCGCAAAAGCGTTGACAAAACGGGCAGCCAGTCATGGGCAACCAGTCAGGGATGTTGTAGTACTTTTGATAAATGGTGCTTAAAGGGCCGGCTTTGTAGGCCTGGTAATCGAAGTCTTTGCCCTCGATGGCGTAAAAAGTCACGCCGTTCTGCACCAGCGTGAGCACGGTAACCGAGGAAAAATACGGCTGAAAATCATCCGGATTCGGAATGTTTGAGAGCATGATTCGCAGTGTTTTCCCCTGATAAAGCGAAAAGTCCACCAGCATGTCGTCTTGCCGTGCGTGGAACTTGCCCACCCCAAACACCGGTACATATTGGCGCAGGGCGTGGCCGTAAATCGAAGCCGGGGTGTAGGCATCGGACATGAGCACCACACCCGGCGCGGTAACCTGACTGAGCAACTCCTGGGTTTTGTAGCTGCGGATGATGGACGTGTAAATCCGGCTGTCTTTCCACTGCGCAAGCGAGCTTGCCGAGGCCCCCAGAACCAGAAGCACATGCAAGGCGGTAAACGCGGCCATCCCCAAAGCGCAGGCTCTGAGCTTGCGGGCAGGCAGCGCAAAGGCCAAGAGCACAAAGCCGAAGGGGTAGAACGACAACACCCAGTGCAGGCCGATCGTCTTTTTCAATGACAATATCAAAAAGAATAGCAGAGGAACCAATACCAGTGTGGATATCAGGCGGTTTTTACTGATCATGACCATCAGGTCACGGCGTTGGGTCCAGCCCAGCCAGGCTACCTTCGGGGTCATCAGATAGAGCATCATGCCGATGTAGATCAGGGGCTTGCTCCAGGAAAACGCAGCGTCTGCATTGCGGTTGTAGACGTTGAACATGATGTTCGGCCAACCGTGGGACATGTTCCAGCCGAAGTTGATCAAAGGGCCGGGAAGGGCGCAGATGACCAACCAGACAAAGCCGGCCAGGCGTTCCCGCCTGAAGGCTAGAAAGTACACCAGATACGTCAGACCCAGCACCACAGAGAAGTATTTGGACAAAAATGCGCAGGCCAGAAACAGCCCGCTGGCGGTGTACAAGCCCATGGCGGCGCGGTCCATAGTTAGTCGCTGCTCGGCCCGGAACAGGCAGGCCACCGACAGAACGGACCAGAAAATCAGTGGTGTATCGGTGGTGATCAGGCTGTTAAGCCAGTTGATGGGGGCCAACCAGAAAAACAGCACCGCCCAGGCGGCGCGAACGCGGTCCAGCGGGTGCAGTGCCCACCAGAGCATGGCACCCAGTGCCAAGGGCAGGAGCACAACCGGTATCCGGATGGCCCAGGTGGTGTCGGCGATAGCCCATCGCATCAGAGCGATGAGCCAGCCCACCATGGGCGGGTGGTCGTAATAGCCCCAATCGGGATAGACACCCCACCAGTAAAAAAACGCCTCATCCCCCGTGATCGGAAATGCGATGGCTATCCAGAGTCGGAGTATCAAAGAGGCTGCAGCGGCCCCCACCAACCAGCGCATCAGGGGCATGGTGACCCGGGAGTCGTCTGGCGCAAGAAAGGAGGTCGCACCAGGGCGGGTGAGCATGTTAGGAAAAGCGTAGGTCTTTGCGGTAGGCAGCACTATAAATCAGGGCTGTTCCACCAATCGCCACCGCCAACCACAAAGTCAGCAGGCGGACCCCGATGGTGATGGCCGCAGCCTGCCCCAGGCTAATGCCGTGACCAAGCAGCAAGGCGGTGAGTATGGCCTCTGTCCCGCCCAGCCCGGCGGGCAACATGGACAGTGCGCCGCCGACCATGGCCATTGCATACAGGCCGGTGGCCTGAACCACGGACAGGGTCAGCCCACAAGCCTGACATACCAGCCACACGGCTATCCCTTGGAGGGACCAGGCCAGAAGGGTCAGCCCCAGCCAGTTCCACGGCTTTGAGGCCAGGCATAACCAGGCTTGCGCCAGCCAGGGCAGGCGCTTGAGCAACAACGCTTTCAAGCTGAACAACCCGAACAAACCCGCTGCCAGCGCCAAGCCGGCCATGCCCATGACCTGTGGCAGCGACAGGGTGTTGGT
The DNA here is from genome assembly GCA_044376885.1 of Hylemonella sp. Taxonomy (GTDB): domain Bacteria; phylum Pseudomonadota; class Gammaproteobacteria; order Burkholderiales; family Burkholderiaceae_C; genus JBEIGE01. Next base: position 7,875 of record JBILKC010000122.1, read on the forward strand.
CTGTAGCCAGGGAGTTTGCGTGGCCAGCCACCACAGACCCGGCAGACTCAGCAGCAGCAGGCACACCAGGTCAGCCAGGCGCTCTGCACCAAAAATGGCCAGACT
>JBILKC010000123.1:0-7962 GCA_044376885.1 Hylemonella sp.
TTCACAACCGGGGCCTGGCTAGACCTGCGTGAAGGTGCCAGACAGGTGCGTACCGAGGTTTTTTTGGAGGAGCAACAAATCCCCCTTGAGATGGAGTGGGATGACCAGGACGATGCGGCCGTGCATGCGGTGGCCTACAACCGTCTGGGCATGGCGGTTGGAACTGCGCGCTTGTTGTCTGCAGGTCCGGGACGTGCGCGTATCGGACGCATGGCGGTCACGCGTGTACTGCGGGGGTCTGGCATTGGTGAGGGCTTGATGCAGGCCCTCACCCAAGTGGCTCACGCGCGATCAGACCAGGAAATTGTGCTGCATGCCCAGCGCACTGCCGAGCGTTTTTACGCCCGCCTGGGTTTTACTTCGCATGGCCAGCCGTTTGAGGAGGCCGGGATTGACCACATCGAAATGATCAAAGGTCTTCCAGCAGGGGATAGGGCAAAACCAGCAGGCTGAGCACGGGGCCACTCGCACTGCCCAGGGTGATCCGCGATCCTTGGGCCGCGCTGGTTTGCATGGAGACGATGGCGTCAAAACCGCCCTGCGGTGAAACGGCAGACTGCACCACGATGCCACAGGGCTGATCCGGGTCGGCGCTTTCAAAGACCTCCTGGCCGCTGTGCAAGGGCGCATCGGCGTGTAAGAGGTAAGCGCGGCGTTTCAAGGTGCCCCGGAACTGACTGCGCGCCACCACTTCCTGGCCGGGGTAACAGCCTTTTTTGAAACTCACCCCGCCCACCGATTCATAGTTCAGCATTTGGGGCACAAAAGCTTCAAAGACCGGCTGGGTCAAGGTGGCTACGCCGCTCATGACCTCGCCCCACAGCCACAGATCGCGGCTGAGCGCCTCGGCTGGTATTGCAATTTGCACCGCTTGCGTCTGAACAGGCGCCACAAGCAGCGCCCGGGCTGAGCCTGCTGCCGGATACAAACCCACGATACTAAAATAATCAAAATCTGATTTTTCCCATGCCCTATATGATCTTGAAGCTACTCTTTCAATAGCGCTTCCAGCCAGGCCCAGGAGCGAATAATCAGCGGTGGCATCTGTCAGTTTGGCCTTGGCGCGCATGACAAACATACTCAAGCGCTTGAGCGTGGCGGCCAGCAAATCGCGGCTGCAGATCAGCAAAATTTCGTCATGGCTGCGCTTGAAACCAATGAAAGTGGCCTGCATGCGCCCCTTGGCATTGCAGAACGCCGCCAGCCTGGCCTCGGATAAGCCCAGCAAGGCAAAGTCCTGTGTCAGTTGACCTTGCAAAAATTTGCTGGCGTCCTCGCCTTGCACACGGATCACGCCCAGGTGCGTCAGTGGGGTTTGCCCTTGAAGGGCAGGCGCTTGGCTGGCTGATGAGTCGGGATTGTTCATGGGTTAAATTATCAGCCTGAATGCCATGGCGGTTTGTCTGTGCGTCTTTTGTTAGGCTGGTATCAAATTGTGAAGTCTTCCGTTTTACGTGTGCTTGTGGTCGTGCTGCTGGGCTTGGGCCTGAGCGCTGGTACCGGTTTATGGTGGCTACACCGCTCGATCGTGCCCGGAACTGAGGCATTAGACCTGTCCATTGAGCCTGGCACCTCGGCCCAAAATGTTGCACAGGCCGTTGCCGATGTCGGCGCGCAGGTCAACCCCACTTTGCTTGGCCTGTGGTTCCGCCTGTCGGGCGATGCCCGGCAGATCCGGGCAGGTAGTTATGAGATGACTCCGCAGACTTCGCCCAAAACCCTGTTGCGCAAACTGGTGAGAGGCGAAGAATCCCTGCGCTATGTCACCCTGGTGGAAGGCTGGAACTTTCGCCAGGTGCGCCAGGCGCTCCTCAAAGCAGAGCAACTCAAGCCCGACACCCTGGGGATGGCAGATTTTTTGATCATGGAAAAGCTGGGGCGACCGGGCCTGCATCCCGAAGGACGCTTTTTTCCTGATACCTATGCGTATGCCAAAGGCGGGAGCGACTTGGCGGTTTTGCAGCGCGCCATGCGGGCCATGGACAAGCAGCTCTCGGCTGCCTGGGCCCAAAAAGCAGCCAATTCGCCATTAAAAAGTCCGGAACAAGCCCTGATTCTGGCCAGCATTGTCGAGAAGGAAACCGGCCGACCGCTTGACCGCCCCATGGTCTCGGGTGTCTTTAACAACCGCCTGCGCATCGGCATGATGCTGCAAACGGACCCGACCGTCATATATGGCTTGGGGGAATCCTTTGACGGCAACCTGCGTCGCCGGGATTTGCAGACCGATACCCCCTGGAACACCTACACACGCCCCGGACTGCCACCCACGCCGATTGCCATGCCAGGGAAGGCTTCCTTGCTGGCTGCGGTTCAACCGGCCACGACCCAGGCGGTTTATTTTGTGGCCCGGGGTGACGGTAGCAGCCAGTTCAGTGCCACACTTGACGATCACAACCGTGCCGTAAACAAGTTTCAGCGCGGCGTGACCAGCACCCCGACAATCAAACCATGAGCGGAATTTTCATTTCTTTTGAAGGCATAGACGGCGCGGGTAAATCCACCCACATTGCCCCACTGGCGCAAGCCTTTACGGATCAAGGCCGGATTGTCACCCTCACGCGTGAACCCGGGGGCACCCCACTGGCCGAGAAACTGCGGGCCATGGTGTTGAACGACCCCATGGACCCCATGACCGAGGCTTTGCTGGTATTTGCGGCCCGACGCGATCATTTGCAGCAAGTCATCGAACCGGCACTGGCACGCGGTGACGTGGTGCTGTGCGACCGCTTCACCGACGCCACCTTTGCCTACCAGGGCGCTGGCCGTGACTTTGACCTTGAGTTGCTATCAACATTGGAGCACTGGGTTCAATCTATACAAAGGCTGAAGCCCGATTTGACCGCTGACGTTAAGGCAGGGCAGGGCACGCAGGGCATCCGCCAGCCAGACCTGACGCTCTGGTTTGACCTGGACCCGGCCATTGCCGCAGAACGGCTGGCGGGTGCGCGGGTACCCGACAGGTTCGAAGCCCAGTCGCTGGCGTTTTTTCAGCGTGTCGTTGCGGGCTACGCCCGGCGCATGCAGCAATCACCGCAACGCTTTGCGCAAATTGCGGCCAATGCGCCGGTGCACTCCGTCTGGCAGGCTGTACGTGGCGCGGTGGTGCAACGCGGTTGGCTGACATGAGCGAGCTCAGCCCGGTGGCCACGCCTGTGATGGCAAGCTGGATTGCCAGCCAGACCCGCCAATTGCTGAGCCAAAAAGGCCATGCATGGCTTTTGCAGGGCCCGTCCGGACTGGGCCAATACAGCCTGGGCTTGTCACTGGTGCGCAGCTGGCTGTGTGAAAATCCTCTTGCGCAGGGCGCTTGCGGACTTTGCACCAGTTGCCATGCCATCGATGTTCGCACCCATGCTGACTTGTGCGTCCTGATGCCTGAGACCACCCAGCTGGAGCTGGGTTGGCCGCTGTCAGAGAAAGCGCAGGCCGAGATTGACGACAAAAAACGCAAGCCCAGTCGTGAGATCCGGGTTGAGTCCATGCGGGATGCGATTGAGTTTTCCCAGCGCACCAGCGCGCGCGGACGCGGCAAGGCCGTGCTGGTTTATCCGGCTGAGCGAATGAACCCCATCAGCGCCAATGCCTTGCTCAAAACACTGGAAGAGCCCAGCGGGGATACGCGATTTGTGCTGGCCAGCGAAGCCGCGCACCAGTTGTTGCCCACCATCCGCAGTCGTTGCATCGCTCACACCATGCTGTGGCCAGAAGTGGCCGACAGCCTGGCCTGGTTGCAGACCATGGGCATGTCTGGTGCCGACGCGGCCACACTGTTGCAAGCATCTGGCGGCAGGCCGGAAGACGCCATGCTTTTTGCTCAGACCGGGCGCGACCCGCAACGCTGGAAGGCGATACCGCGTGCTGTGGCCAGCGGTGATGTTTCCATTTTCAAAGACTGGCCGGTGCCTCAGGTGATCGATGCCCTTCACCGCCTGTGCCACGACCTCATGGCTTTGAGTTGCGGCGCAAGCCCACGCTTTTTTGAAGTGACAGACCTGCCCGCCAAAAGTGCTTTGGCTGATCTGTCAGCATGGTCGCGGGATCTTGCGCAGTCAAGTCGGACGGCAGAGCACCCGTTCAATGCCGGCTTGATGATGGAAGACCTGGTGAACCGGGCTCAAACCGCCCTAAAATTCAAATCAGGCGCATCTGGGTTATGAGTTTGAACGTGAAAAAACTCAACGCCTTCATCAGGATTTGCCCTGTTCAGCCCTCCAGTTTTCCCCGCCTTGCATGTTTACCGACTCCCATTGCCACCTGAATTTCCCTGAGCTGAAATCCGACCTGACGGCCATTCGCCAGGCCATGGTCACCGCACAGGTGACCCGCGCCTTGTGCATCAGCACCACGCTGGAAGAGTTTCCCGACGTACACGAATTGGCGACAAGCTACGATAACTTTTGGGCGACCGTTGGTGTGCATCCGGACAACGAAGGCGTGACAGAACCCACCCTGGATGACCTGATCTCACGGGGCCAGTTGGCCCGGGTGGTGGCGGTTGGTGAAACCGGGCTTGACTATTACCGGCTTGGCGAACGCTCCCTGGCCGACATGGCTTGGCAACGCGATCGTTTTAGAACCCACATCCGGGCAGCACAGCACTTGTGCAAACCTTTGGTGATCCACACCCGTAGTGCTTCTGAAGACACCCTGGCGATCCTGGTGGAGGAGGGGGAAACCGGTACTACAGGGTCAGCGGGCGGGGTTTTTCATTGCTTCACTGAAACCCAGGCGGTCGCGCGAGCAGCCCTGGACATGGGCTTTTACATCTCCTTTTCTGGCATTTTGACCTTCAAGAATGCCCGCAGCCTGCATGACGTAGCGGCATTTGTACCCATGGACAGGCTTTTGATTGAGACTGACAGCCCCTATTTGGCGCCGGTTCCTTACCGGGGCAAAACCAACAACCCTTCTTACGTCCCCTTTGTGGCTGCAAAGATTGCCGAGCTTAAATCGTGTTCGATTGAGGAAGTTGCGCACACCACCAGCCTTAATTTTGACCGTCTATTTGGCGGAGTCCTGACATGACAAGTTACTTTAAGTTTCTCATATATCTTATTGCTTTTATTGGATATTCATCTAGCCATGCCGGATCTTACGATGATTTTTTCACAGCCATTAAACGTGATGATGACCGCGTTATTGTGAAGCTGCTTGCGCGTGGGTTTGACCCGAACACACCCAATCCGGATGGCGATCATGGCTTGCTGCTGGCGATTCGGGAGCCTTCACTGAAGGTTGTAGCGGCATTGCTGGGTGCTAAAAACATTCAGGTTGAGCCTCGGAACCGTCAGGATGAAAGTCCTTTGATGTTGGCATCGCTCAAAGGACTGACAGACGTTGCCAGACGGCTCGTAGCCCAAGGTGCAGACGTCAACAAACCCGGCTGGACGCCTTTGCATTACGCGGCGACCAGTGGCAACCTGGAGATTATTCGTCTGCTGCTGGATAACCATGCCTACATTGATGCCAGTTCACCCAATGCCAGCACACCCTTGATGATGGCCGCAATGTACGGTACCGCATCGGCGGCAAAGTTGCTGCTGGAGTCCGGTGCCGATCCAACCATCAAGAACGATCAAGGTTTGACAGCCCTTGACTTTGCCCAACGCGCCAATCGCGCTGATGCATTCGCCATCATCAGCGCGTTTACCAGGTCCAGAGAACCACGTGGTCAGTGGTGATACCTCTTTTCTTGAGGCATACGATGTATATTATGTTAAGTTAAAAATTAAAAGATTAGAAGTACCGTCAATCGTGTTCATGAGTTCAGGCCATAAGAAAACAGGGCCTTCATGATTACTCCCCCTCATGGGTTTGGCCCCAAATCAGCATGGCGTCTCGGCCCTGAACCAACAGGTCTGATTTCAGACCCACAGGCAAAACAACCTTGGTCTGCACATGTCCGAAAGGCAGATTGGTTAAGACCGGCACTTTGATTTGCTGGCGCAACCAGTTGACCACGGCCTGCAAATTGAAACCTTTGTCATGGGCAACAAGCTTGTAGTCGGTGAACTGACCCAAAATAATGGCTTTTTGACGGGCCAGAACACCGGCATGCAGCAATTGCGACAACATGCGCTCAATTCGGTAAGGATGCTCGGCAATATCTTCCAGGAAAAGAAGGCCTTTATGGATTTGCGGAAAGTACGGGGTTCCAACCAAAGCGCTTAGAACCGCGAGATTGCCGCCCCAAAGGACTGCATCCTTGATATGAAATGACTGCTTGTCCCTTGCCAGCATTGAGCTATTTGCTCCACTATCCATAGCGCCAAGCGGTTTTTCGCGGGTTTGACGCCAGCCAGCCCCCTCACCCTGGCCGACGATCAGATCGTCAAAGCAGGCTTCCATGATGTCGTCCGGCAGGCCCTGAACACCAAAACCTTCGATCAAGGAAGGTCCGGCCCAGCTCACGGCTCCGGTCTTGGCCAGCAATGCGCACTGAAATGCCGTGAAGTCACTCAGGCCGACAAAGTGGGTGCCTTTTTCCACGGCTTTGGCAACTGCCTTGTAGTGAATCTTGTGAAGGATTCGGGTCAAACCATAACCACCCCGGGAAATCATGGCCACATCGGCCCCGCTGGCCGCCGCACGGTGAATGGCTGCCAGGCGCGTGTCGTCGTCTCCGGCAAACCGTTGGTGGCTGGCCAGAGCAGCGTCGTCGACCTCCACCTCATGGCCCAAAGCCTTCAGACGTGCAACCCCCCGCTTGAAAGCCGCCTTGTCCCGAACTGCGCCGGAAGGCGAAAAAATGTAAATCTGTTTTTTCATGCGTGTGTGGTGCTCTAGCTTTTATCGATTGATCGATTGACTGCATTGTTAACATCATTGTTCGCCGAACAAAAGAACGCAACGGCGGCTTGGGTTATTGAGGCAAGTGTGGGCGATGCTTGAGACAGATCAAGGCTATCCGCCTCAACCCTAAGCCGACCTTTCCATTCAGACAAGAATATCTCGCTGGGCCGGGTCAATCCATCAGTGAGCTCTGAAGACTGTGCTTCGCGATTCAAGGCTGCAAAAGCACGCAAGGCCGCTTCATAGCCACGGTCCGGGAAAGGCGCTTTAAGCGCTTGCGCAAGATCGCGGTTTCGGGGATCAGCTTGCAGCATCCAAACGCCGCTGACCGGCTTGCATTGCGGTTCAGCCAGGTTCAAACCCAAAAGCGCTGCCCAATTTGGCACGACCAGCACAACATCCTGTAAATCCAGGTGTTCGATCAGTGCCAGCAGCACCTGCCGATGACTAGCCAGCGAGTAGGACTCTTGTCGCTTGGGTTTATCGCTTTTTCCAAAACCGATCAAATCCGGCGCAATGACCCGGTGGCCCAGCGCCAACAACTCGGGGATCAGATGCCGGTACTGGCAGCTCCAGTGGCCCAGCTCGTGCACAAAGAGCCATGTTTTCGGCGCAAAGCGGGAACCTTCGTCCAGATAATGCAGCCGAAAACCGTCCAGCGCTGGCAAGTCCTGCAAATAACGCGGCTCCCAGGGGTAGTCCGGCAAGCCTTCAAACCGGGCCTCCGGCGTGCGCAGCGCGTCTTGCCGCAAGGGCTGGTGCGCAAGCTTTTTTTCGTCCCGCTTGTGCAGGAAAAACTGCTGGAGCATTTCCGCACACACATTCTCAAGTACGCCACGCGAAACCTGTGTTTGGTGGTTGAGCTGCGGGTTGGCAAACAGGTTCACCACTGAGCCGGCAGCACCGGTCTTGGGTTCAGCCGCCCCGAAGACCAGGCGTGCAAGCCGGGCATGGAGAATCGCACCCGAACACATGGCACAAGGCTCCAGGGTGACAAAAAGCTCACAGCCATCGAGCCGGTAGTTACCCAAATGCGCTGCGGCTCGCCGCAGGGCATTGATCTCGGCATGGGCACTGGGATCATGCGCCTGGATGGGGGCGTTTGCCCCCCAACCAATCACCTGCCCGTCTTTGACCACCACCGCACCCACGGGAACCTCTCCCCTA
>JBILKC010000124.1:0-7908 GCA_044376885.1 Hylemonella sp.
TGCAGTTTAAAAAACAATCCCTTCAAACCCTGGAAGGCCGTGCCAAACTCATTCATTCTCTGGCCCATATAGAACTCAATGCCATTGATCTCGCGCTGGATATCGTGTGGCGCTTTACCGGGATGCCAGAAGCGTTTTACTCGGACTGGGCAGGCGTGGCACGGGAAGAAGCGCTTCATTTCGAGTTATTGCGTGAGCACCTGTTGTCATTGGGTTACGACTACGGCGATTTTCCGGCGCATAACGGCCTGTGGGATATGGCTGAAAAAACCAGTGGCGACCTTCTTGCCAGACTGGCGCTGGTGCCACGCACGCTGGAGGCGCGCGGTCTAGATGCATCTCCCGCTGTCAAGTCCAAGCTTGTGGGTGCAGGTGATCATCGGGCCGGGGAAATTTTGGACATTATTTTGAGAGATGAAATCGGTCATGTGGCTATCGGCAACCGCTGGTATCGGTATTTGTGTCAGCAAAAGTGCTGCGATCCAGTTATAAGTTACGCGGAACTGGCTTCTCATTTCGGCGCACCAGCACCCAGGGCACCCTTCAATCTGGATGCGCGACGCGCCGCTGGATTTGAGGAGGTGGAGTTGCAAGCCCTGCTCAAGGCCTGATGTAACCTACTTCATATAGGATTAAAGATGGATTTTTGTGACACGTGGTAATAAATTTACGGTTCTACCAGCGTGGATAAAAATCGACTTTCTGGGACGTACGATCCTTCACATCGCTTGCAAACCTCATGCATGGCCCCATAAATAGCTTGTTTATCAGTTGTTCGGTCCTCTTATATCTAAAGGTTCATCCAATGCAAGGCTTTCTCCAGCTTCAGCGTATCAGCCGGTTTCTATTGGCAGTTGCAATCTCCGGCCTATTGGGCACGGGAATGGCCTTGGCTCAGTCCGAGCCCACTCTGACGCAGATCTACGCAACCGCGCAGGCCGGCAAGCTTGAAGAAGCCCAGTCCATGATTCAGCAGGTGCTGATTTCGCATCCCAACAGCGCCAAAGCCCATTTTGTGCGGTCGGAACTGTATGCGCGCCAAGGCAAGTTTGATCTGGCACGCGACAACCTGGCCACCGCAGAAAAAATTGATCCGGCCATGGCCTTTGCTAAACCAGAGGCGTTGCAAGGTTTGCGCAACCAGATTGCCAACTCGGGCAGCACGGTAAACGCGACCAAAAGAGTAGCTGAAGCTAGCCACTATCAAACGGGTTCACCCCCATCTGGCACCGGTAATGACAAATCCAACTCATGGGCCATTGCGCTTCTGCTGGCAGCAGCGGTTATTGCAGCGGGTTTTTTCATTTTTCGCAGGCGCACATCACCGGCTGCCAGCATCATGAGCAGTTATGCCAGTGCCGGAAAGCAGCCTAACAACATGAACCCCGCAGCCACGAACCCGGGCGGTCTGGCCGGCCCCCAAACTTTTGGCATGGGTAGCAACGCCGGCACAATGCAAAATCCCTACCCGCAACAAGCTCGCAGCGGTTTGGGCGGAAAAATCATGGGCGGTGTTGCCACCGGTTTGGCGGTAGGTGCGGGCATGATGGCCGCGGATGCCATCGGTAAAACGTTGATGGGTGATCACAACAAAAATCCGGGGCAACAGGACACCTCCGCCAACAGTTTTACGAATGTAAACAACCCTGATATGGGGGGTAACAACTTCGGCGTTAACGACGCCAGTTCCTGGGATGACGAGGGCTCTTCAGATTCAGGTTCCGGTGGCGATTGGGACAATTAAAAAGAAGTTCTATTGGCAATTGGCTCCAGAGAAATCCCCTCGTGTGTGGCTACCATTTCCAAGGCACGCTCAAATAACGCGCGAGCTGATCCCGACACGGAGCTAAGGTAAGCGTGTAAATGGGTGTCCTCGGGGCTGCTGTTCAGGCAGTCCTTGCTGTACTGCTCAAAACTGGACAATTGACTGATCAACTCGGCAACGTGCTTGGGACATTCACAAAGTACGTTGGTGGAAATTGACGCCACACGGGCCAGGGTTTCGTCGGAATACTTGCGCTCGGGAATCAAGGGTTGGCTTGACTCTGCGTTAACCGAGTTGGCTGCATCCATGATCAGGATCGACCGGAGCAAATCAGACAGGTCATCGTCAGAGATAGGCTCGCGCCGCACGATAACGCCAGTTTTTTTGATGGCTTCAACAATGGACTCGTGGGCGTAACTGTAAATAAGGATGGCCTGCACGATCTGGTGCTTTGCCAGTAAGGCACTCAGCTCAGCAGGGGTTGAGGCCTGCAAGGAGCCCAGACGAACCAACAGGATTTGAGGATGTTCATGCAGGGAGGCACCCAGGGCTTGGGGAAGGTCTGTAAAAACATCGGTCAACCGGATGGCATGACTTGAGAATGAGCGGGTGAACTTCTTGGCCTCAATCCGGCTGGCCATACCTAACCCCACCACAGCCATGGACAAACTGTTGGTCTTCAAGGTTCGGGTGGCCAAGTACAGTGATGATGACCGACTTTCATGAACCATGCGCAACAAAGCGTCCATGTCCAGCCCGGCAACAGAACTGATGGCATGCCCCGCGCCGGTCAGCAACTTCAAAAAACCGGCTTTTTTAACATCCGAATCAGAATAAAGGCGATGACCGCCCTGTGTTTTGACGGGTCTAAAAGCGCTATAGCGCGACTCCCACACGCGCAGCGTTGTCACAGGAATTGAGGTGAGCCTTGCGACCGCACCGATGCGATAGACACCCGCCTCTGGGTCAGTGATCGAATTGTCTGGATTAATCATACTTAACTACCTTTTGCATAGATTATGAGTAGTATTTTACACATATTTTTATATTTATCTATGCATTATTGAAATAAATTTAAAAATAAATTGAACTTCTGCTAATATTTCGACTCAGAACAGGTTGTAAATTGAAACTCAAATAGATTGGAGACCAACGTGTTGTCCCGAAGAATCACCAATGCCGTCGATGTGGTCGTTACTTTGGCCGCTTTGTGCCAGAACGGTCCGGTATCAATTGCCGAAATCTCATCACGTCTCAAGCTATCCACCTCGTACCTGGAAGATATTTTTTCCAGACTTAAAAAGAGCAGCCTGGTATTTGCCTTCAAAGGCCCGGGTGGGGGGTATGTGATTAACGGCAGCCTTGATGAACTCTCGGTCATCGACGTCGTGAATGCTTTTCGGGCTGAACTGCATGAAGACCTCGCGGCCACGCTTGACTTGGCCCAACAAACAGAAAAGCAGCCTCAGTTTTTAAGCGAAATGCAGGTGATTTTTCACGATTTTCTTCAGTCGTACTCGCTGGCTAAAGCGGTGCAACTTCTCAAAGATACCCCTGGTTTTCAGGTCATAGAGAAGCCTACGCAAAAAACCAAAATGGACAACCGCTTCAAGTTCAAACCGCTTACACCACCAAGCCGGCCCAAGGCGCCCAACTCGATCTTCCAGCTTTACCAGTTTCAGTCCTGACGCATCGGTCGGTAAAATGGGGCCTTCTGAGAAGGATCTCCCATGTCTATCCCTTGGCTTGCTGCACTGAAAGTTGTCCCTTGGTCTGATGTGATCAGCAACGCCCCCAAAGTGGCCGAAGGCGCAAAAAAACTCTGGGGAGCCGTAGGCAGGAAAACACCGCCTGCAGATTCAACTGAGGTGCCTGACTCAGCCACGGCATTGACAGAATCCGAAGCGATCGCCCAGCTTGACCGGCGTGTGCAGGCATTAGGTACATCGGTGGCTGAGTTGCAGAGTCAGATGGTCACCTCTTCTGAACTCATCAAGACACTGGCAGATCAAAACGCTCAACTGATTTCCATGCAGGACAAGTTTCGAGCCAGCCTGCGATGGCTTACCGCGGTAAGCATGCTCCTGGGTTTCGCCATCATTGGTCTCTGGCTTACCGGTCGCATCGCCGTTTAGGAAAACCGCCCAGGCTTGCAGCTTTGCTTGCTTACATCATCAACAAAGAGGTTAAATGAGAACTCAAGTCGTGATCATTGGTGCAGGCCCTTCAGGCTTGTTGCTTGGGCAATTACTCTACAAAGCAGGTATTGATGCTGTGATTCTGGAGCGCCAGAGCAGTGACTATGTGCTGGGTCGAATCCGCGCGGGCATTCTTGAGCAGGTGACGGTGGACTTGCTCCACGAGGCTGGTGTTGGCCAACGGGTCAGCACGGAGGGCACGATACACCACAGCATCGAACTGGTTTTTGCGGGTAGCCGCCACGCCATTGATGTACATGGCCTGACCCATGGCAAAGTAGTCACGGCCTACGGTCAGACCGAAGTTACACGCGACCTGATGCAAGCCCGCCAAGACGCTGGATTGACCACCATTTATTCAGCAACAGACGTGACAATTGAGGATTTTGAGGGTGCAAGCCCCAAAGTACGCTTCATCAAAGATGGTCAATCGCATGAGCTCGCGTGCGACTTCATTGCCGGTTGTGACGGTTACCATGGTGTTTGCCGCGCCAGCGTACCCAAAGGTGCGCTCAGCGAATTCGAAAGGGTCTACCCCTTTGGCTGGTTAGGCGTGCTGGCCGATGTGCCACCTGTCTCACCGCACGCCATTGTGTACGGCAACTCGGAACGCGGTTTTTCGCTGTGTTCCATGCGCAGCCTGACGCGCAGCCGCTACTACGTGCAGTGCCCACTGGACGACAAGTTAGAAGCATGGAGCGACTCCCGCTTCTGGGATGAGCTCAAGCGCCGCCTGGATCCAGAATTGGCTGAGCGCATCGTGACCGGTCCGAGCATTGAGAAAAGCATTGCCCCCCTGCGCAGCTTTGTGGCCGAACCCATGCGTTTTGGCAGCTTGTTTCTGGCAGGTGATGCTGCTCACATCGTGCCGCCTACCGGGGCTAAGGGCCTGAACCTGGCGGCCACAGACGTGAAATACCTGTCAAGCGCTTTCATTGAGCATTACGCCGAAAAATCCGATGCTGGCATCAACACGTATTCACAGCGCGCCCTCAAGCGCATCTGGAAAGCCGAGCGTTTTTCTTGGTGGCTGACCTCCCTGCTTCACCGTTTTCCAGATTCTGAAGGCTTCGGTCAGAAGATTCAGGAGGCCGAACTGGAGTATCTGGTGAACTCCAAAGCCATGTCCACCGCGCTCGCTGAAAACTATGTAGGTCTGCCGCTGGACTTTGGCCAGCCATGAAACCCCTCAAAGGCGTGAGTATCCTCAGTCTGGCGCTGAACTATCCTGGCCCCGCAGCCCTGATGCGGCTGCGCAGCATGGGTGCGAAATGCAGCAAGATTGAACCACCCCATGGCGACCCGCTGCTGACTTACACCCGCAAAGCTTATGACATCATGGGCGCAGGTATCAAGGTGCTCACAGCAGACCTGAAAACCCTGGCCGGTCAAAGTCTCCTGCACCGGCAACTTGCACACACAGACGTGCTGATCACCTCGTTCCGGCCTTCGGCATTGCTCAAGCTGGGACTGGGCTGGAAAACCTTGCACAAACAGTATCCCGCTCTGAACATGGTCAGGATTGTGGGCGGTCCGGGCGGTGGCGCTGAGGTGCCGGGGCATGACCTGACTTACCAGGCAGAGCGGGGTTTGGTACGGGGTCAAGACATGCCGCCTACACTTTTTGCCGACATGGGCGGCGCATTGATGACGTGTGAGGCAGTGCTGCAACTTGTGTTGATGCAGCGTGAAAAAGGCAAAGGCAGTTTGAATGAGGTTGCGTTGTCTGACGCCGTCGACTGGTTAGCCCTGCCGCTGACCTGGGGCTCCACCCAGTCTGGGGCTGTGCTGGGTGGCGGACATGCTGGCTACCGGGTTTATGCGTGCCGTGACGGGCGTGTGGCCTTGGCAGCATTGGAGCCTCATTTTGCAAACACACTGGCCGTTGCGGTGGGCATGCCGGTGGGCGCTTACAAAAGCATGATGGCTAGAACCACGCACCAGTTGATTGAACGCTTCATGCTGCTGATGACCTGTCAGCAACTCGAACACCTGGCATCAGAGCGCGACATTCCCCTCATTACGCTCCCGAATTCATAGCAAAAAAACCTTACTGAATAAGGGTTTACATCTGTTTTTAATCAGGATAAAACGGTCATGTCAGAAGTCAAGAATACCGAGTTTTTCAACCACCTCAGCCTGGGCCATCTCCCAGCACACCTGGGAATTGAGGTTCTTAAGGTCGAAGGCACTGCTGTACAAGTCACGATGAAAGTGCAGTCGTGTCTGATGTCGCCAAACGGGTTTTTGCATGCGGGCAGTATCGTCACGCTGGCGGATACCGCATCTGGCTATGGGTGCGTTGCCAACTTGCCGCATGGGGCCGTGGGCTTTACCACCATCGAGCTCAAGTCCAACCACCTGGGCACCACCCGGGACGGACATGTGGACTGCACGGCAACCGCCGTGCATCTGGGTAAATCCACTCAGGTGTGGGACGCCAGTGTTACGCACCGAGAAAGCGGTAAAACACTGGCTCTTTTCCGCTGCACGCAAATGATTCTCTATGCCAAATGAGGCGAGCCCTTAGCAAACCAGCAGTTCAAGCCTGCTCAACGCTGACGGGGTTTGACCTGAGGTTTGCCAGGCAAGGTTGAGGCGGCTCCCGTCACTCGCGGTGGCAAGCCCGTATGCTGGGTCAGCAGCATGCCCTTACGTGGTTTGGCTACCGGCGTGCTGTTTTTGCGGCGGGCGCTTTGGTAACCACCATCCGTCAAAGGTTGCCAGGTCGGGATCAGGTGGTGCTTGCCATTGCCGATCAAGTCAGCGCGCCCCATTGCCTTGAGCGCCTCACGCAGCAGCGGCCAGTTGTTTGAATCGTGATAGCGCAAAAAAGCCTTGTGCAGACGCCGCCGCCGGTCACCACGCACAATGTCCACCCGTTCACTGCGATCGTCGCGGTGGATGCCCTTAAGCGGGTTCATCTGGGTGTGGTACATGGCCGTTGCGGTAGCCATGGGGCTAGGATAGAAAGTTTGTACCTGGTCGGCTCGAAAGCCATTTTTCTTCAGCCAGATGGCCAAATTCATCATGTCTTCATCGCCGGTGCCGGGGTGGGCAGCAATGAAATACGGCACCAAGAACTGCTTTTTACCCGCCTCGGCAGAGTACTTGTCAAACATCTGCTTGAACTTGTCGTAACTGCCGATGCCGGGCTTCATCATCTTGGACAACGGACCACCCTCGGTATGTTCGGGCGCGATTTTCAGATAGCCCCCGACATGGTGAGTGACGAGTTCCTTGACATATTCCGGGCTTTGAACCGCCAGGTCGTACCGTAGACCGGAGCCGATCAGAATTTTCTTGATGCCTTTGAGCCCGCGCGCACGGCGGTACATGTGGATGAGCGCACTGTGGTCGGTGTTCAGGTTTACACAGATACCGGGGTAGACACAGCTGGGTTTGCGGCAAGCGGCCTCAATCTCTGGGCTTTTGCAGCCGATGCGGTACATGTTGGCGGTGGGGCCGCCCAGGTCGGAAATAACCCCGGTAAAACCCTTGACTTTGTCGCGGATGTCCTCGACCTCACGGATCACCGAATCTTCAGACCGGCTCTGAATGATGCGGCCCTCATGCTCGGTAATGGAACAGAAGGTGCAGCCGCCAAAACAGCCACGCATGATGTTGACCGAGAATCGGATCATCTCCCAGGCCGGGATTTTGGTTGTCCCATCGTGACCGCCCTGATCATCCGCATAAGCCGGATGCGGGCTGCGGGCATAAGGCAGATCGAACACCAGGTCCATCTCGGCCGTGGTCAGCGGAATCGGTGGCGGGGTGATCCAGACATCGCGGGCAGTGGTGCCCTCCCCGTGGGCCTGCACCAGCGCACGTGCGTTCCCAGGATTGGTTTCCAGATGCAAAACGCGGTTGGCGTGGGCATACAGCACCGGGTCGGCCTTCACCTGCTCAAAACTCGGCAAGCGGATGACCGACCTGTCACGC
>JBILKC010000125.1:0-7902 GCA_044376885.1 Hylemonella sp.
TCATTCATTTAGAGCTCTCATTCAAGGGAAAAAGTTGATCCACAGCGGCGGGATCTGACTGGGCGGACAGGGTCTGATTGATCAGGCCTTCCAGCATGCCATCCTGGGTGTCCGGACCATTAACCAGGGGGAGTTGATCCAGAGAGGCAAGCCCCAAGTCATCGAGGAAGTGCCTGGTAGTTGCATAAAGCGAGGGACGACCCGCTGACTCCCGGTGACCGATAACCTCAACCCAGCCGCGATCCTCGAGCTGTTTGAGTGTGAGGGAGTTGATGGTCACGCCTCTGATTGCCTCCATATCGCCTCGGGTCACAGGTTGACGGTAAGCAATGATGGCCAGGGTTTCAAGCGTCGCGCGGGTGTATTTTGGCGGCTTCTCGGGATGGAGTCGGTCTAAGTATTCACGCATGGCAGGTCGGCTCTGAAAACGCCATCCACTGGCAACGCAAACCAATTCGACACCCCTGTGTGCCCAGTCAAGCTGGAGTTCATTCAGCAATAATTTGACCGTGTCGAGACCCAGCTCCTCTGCAAAAAGGGAGCTCATGTCACGGATAGACATGGGGGTCTGGGCGCAAATCAAGGCTGTTTCCAAGACTCGCTTTGCATCTGAGTTGTTCATAACGTAACGTCCTGAGTGGACGACAGCTTGTGAAATATGTAGCGGACTGGCTAGGTCACAAGGGCAGCAATTTCCAGTGCGCGGTCAGGCTAGACGCCTGCGGAAGAATCCTCTTCCATTGATGCCTCATTGTATATGAGACCCATACCGCCAATCACAGATTTAAAGTCTTGGGGCAACGGCGCATAAATGACTAACTCGACGCCACTGACCGGGTGAACGAGCGACAGACGAAAAGCATGCAGTGCCTGTCTGGTGATGAGCGGATAAGGCTTGCCGCCATACACATCGTCTGAGACCAAAGGATGCCCCACATGAGCCAGATGAACCCGAATCTGGTGCGTACGGCCTGTGTCCAAAGTACATTTCAACAAGCAGCTCGTTTCACCATTGTCGAGCAAGCTGACGTGGGTCCGGGCAAATTTTCCGGTGTGGCGGGTGAGGTCAACCACAGCCATCTTGAGCCGATTTCGTGGATCCCTTCCCAATGGCGCTTCAATCTCAAGGCTTGGTGGACCCTGCCAGGGTTTGTTTGCAATAGCCAGATACTGGCGGCTGACTTTTCTTTGAGCAATCAGTGCAATCAAGGCATCCATCATTGGGCGAGTTCTTGCAACCAACATCAATCCACTGGTATCTTTGTCCAAGCGGTGGACAATCCCAGCACGCGGCAGACTTCCAGCCGAGGGATCATGGAACAAGAGTGCATTAAGCAGGGTACCACTCCAGTTACCGGGAGCAGGATGAACCACCAGGCCCGCAGGCTTGTTGATCACCAACAAGTGCTCATCTTGGAAGACAATCTCCAAGGGGATATCTTGCGGCTTGAAAGACTGACTCTGGTCGGTTGGCCGCAACTCGATGATGCCAACATCACCTGCCCTTACCTTAACGGAAGGCTTGACCACCAAACGATGATTGAGCTCAACGGCACCAGACTCAATCAGTTGCTGGATGTAGTTTCTTGAAAATTCAGGGACCAGTTCGGACAAAGCCTGATCAATACGCTTTCCATGCTGCTGTTCAGAAATGAACCACTCCCGCTTTTCAGCTGAACCCAAGGCCTCAGAGTGCTCATCCAAAGACTGGTCGCTACCTATAATCAGATTTGGATCTTCCAAGAAAGCTTTCCTTAATGTCACAAGCCAAATTATCCTTCGTCTTAAGCTGTGCCCTTGCGCTTGGGTATGGACTGTCGGGTTGCTCTACTAAAGAAATTGACACGACTCAAGGTATGACGCCAGAAGCCATTTATGCTGAAGCCAAGGATGAGTTTAGTGCGGGAGGATATGAAAAGGCCATCAAACTCTATGAGAAATTGGAAGGCCGTGCTGCTGGAACTCCTCTGTCTCAACAGGCGCAGCTGGACAAGGCCTTTGCCCAGTACAAAACCCAGGAGCCAGCGCAGGCCCTTGCGACCCTGGAACGTTTTATCCGATTGCACCCGGCTAGCCCCGCGATGGATTACGCCCTTTACCTTAAAGGCATCGTTAATTTCAATGATGATCTGGGAATGTTCTCATCCGTGACTCGACAAGATCTGGCAGAGCGCGATCAGAAGGCGTCCAAGGAGTCGTTCGAGGCATTTCGAGAGCTTGTTGAACGTTTTCCTGCCTCCAAGTATGCAGAGGATTCGCGGTTACGCATGTCCTACATCGTCAGGTCACTTGCACAATATGAAATCTACGTGGCTCGTTATTACTACAACCGGGGTGCCTACCTTGCCGCCATCAACCGAGCCCAGTCCGCTATTTCAGATTACAGGGATGTGCCTGCCGTAGAAGAAGGGCTGTTCATTTTGTTCAAGGCTTACGACGCTCTGGGCATGAACGATCTGCGGGACGATACCAGGCGTATTCTTGAAAAAAATTACCCCCGAAGTGAATATCTTGAACGTGGATTTAAGCCTAAGTCCGATCCATGGTGGAAGTTTTGGTAAGCCTTTCCAAGGCCAACTTCAAATCAGTATTGCTGCCAATCTTTTGCATCGGGGGCAGGGACGAAATGAGGCGCTTACCGTAGGCTTTCTGCCATAAGCGCGTGTCACAAACAATCAACACGCCCTGATCAGTCTCTCTGCGGATAAGCCGTCCGGCACCCTGCTTTAAGGCAACTGCAGCCTCGGGCAAAAAGTAGTCGGTAAAGGAGCTTCTCCCCTGCAACTCAAGCCTTCTGGATCGCGCTTCCACCAAGGGGTCATTGGGGGGGGGGAAAGGCAGTTTGTCTATAACAACCAACTCAAGAGCCGACCCGGGAATATCAACGCCTTCCCAGAAAGATGCCGAAGCCACCAGAATACAGCCCCGCCCGTCAGTCGCATCACCATGGCGAAAACGCGACAAAAGTTCACGTTTGGGAAGTTCACCCTGGGTCAAAACCACGAGTTCTTGCCGATCTTGCAAATGAAGCAAGAGGGACTCGCTGATCATCCGCAGTGCCCTCAGTGTGGTGGTCAACACAAGCGTTCTGCCGCCAATAACCTGAGCACACTGGGCCACCAACTCAGCCACCTTGCCACAGTGTGCAGGATCACCGGGCAAAACCATATCTCGCGGGACATAAAGGCTAGCCTGGCTGGCATAGTCAAACGGGCTTTGGACCTTCATCACGCTTGCATTTTCCAGACCGCAGGGCTCGGTGAACCAGCTCAAACGATCGTCATCACCCAGAGTGGCAGAAGTAAAAATCCACGATTTTTTCAGCGCATCCTGTGAGCCTGCTTGAAGCAAACGTGTTTGCATGGTTGATGCAATATCAAGGGGTGATTCAATCAATCGGATTTGCTGACCCACCTCCAGCCAACGAACAGCTTCAGGCTTGCAGGGCTGTGAGAAGCTTTGAAGTAACGCGCGTACAGCTGACGTGCGCTCGTGCAAACGCATGAAATCTGGCGATAGCTCGCTTACCGTGGTTAAAACTTCCAAGGCCTGTTCACATGCTTCGCAAATCGCGAGCAATGCCTGAACCCAGGTTGATTCATCAACAGACTCAGGCGCAACGCCAAGCCAACGTAATCGAACCGCATAATTAGCCCGTCCTACCGCAAGGCGTAAATTGCGAACGCCAAGCTCAAGACAGGATGCCAACTGATTCCAATCAGCCAAGCCACGCGCCTGCTGGAGACCACAGGCCAGCATATCCCTGGTGAGATCTAGCATCTGGGATGTACCTAGCCGGTTACCCAAAAACTGTACGCCGGTTTCATTGAGCTGGTGAGCCTCGTCAAAGATGACCACACGCACATTGGGCAACAACTCGGCCATACCTGACTCGCGAACATTCAAATCTGCAAAGAACAGGTGGTGATTAATCACGACAACATCCGCAACCATGGCCTCTCGACGTGCCTGATTGACATGACACGCTTTGAACTTTGGACACTGGGCACCGATACAATTTTCGCGATTGGACGTGACCAAGGGAACCAGCGGGGAACGCTCATCAAGGCCTGGCAATTCCGCCAGATCCCCAGTTTTCGTCAACAAAGACCAAGCTTCAATCCGGGCAAGGGCATGAAGTGACGAACGATCAGTGAAACTAGCCTCGTGACGCGCATTCTCTAAGCGGTGCAGGCAAAGATAGCTACTGCGGCCTTTGAGCAAGGCGCACTGGGTCGGCAAACCAAGCGCCTGAGTGAGATAGGGCAGGTCGCGGCTGAACAATTGATCCTGCAAAGTCTTGGTTGCAGTTGAAACCACCACCCTTTCCCCGCTGAGCAAAGCAGGAACCAGGTAGGAGAAGGTTTTACCAACGCCGGTTCCTGCTTCAACCACCAATGAACCGCCAATCTCCAGGGTTTGTGCCACCCCTAAAGCCATTTCCGTTTGTCCGGGGCGGGGGCGGAACGCTTCGACTGTTCGGGATAAAACCCCGTCTGGCGCAAAAACCGCAGCGACCAAGTCTTTCAAGCTCATGCCTCAGGCCGGCTCATTAGGAGACAAGGTTCTTTCAAGTCGCTGCATTTCATCTCGCATGGCCAATCGTCTTTTTTTGAGACGACGAATGACCAACTCGTCCAGAGGCGTTAGAAGTATCGTGCGGTCAATTAACGCATCGAGATCAGAATGTTCAATACGCAATTCAATGAGTCTGCGTTCAGGGGAATGAAGGTTCGGGTACAAATGAAGCTCAAAAACCAATGACTTGATCATACGACCACCACAGCCTATGGGTTGCAAAACCCATAGCATCAACGAGAACTTCTCGAAAATACAAGCGGCTCATCCAAAATCAGGGAGGAACCGGCAAAGCGCGAGCTGAGGACGGCTTTTTTTCTAATGCCTCCAGTTCACGTTTGGATTGCTTTTCCATCGCTGCCCTCTGTTTTTCCTCAAAAGCTTTTCTCTCGGCTGCTCGTGCTTCCGGCGTGTGGGGACTTATGGCTACGGCTTTTGTTTCAGAAACTCTCCGGGATCTCTCATCCTCTGCTTTGAGTTGATCAGCTTTCTTTTGCGCCTGGCTTTGCAAGCGCTCCATGTGTGACTGCAAGGCCTCACTGCGACGTTTTTCTTCTGCCCTCAAGGCCTCGGGAGAGCTTTTTTCGTCAATGCGCTTGAGCTGTTCAGCGCCAGAGCGCTTTCGCTGCTGTTCGTTGATTGAAATCTCCTGGCGCTGCAAGTCTTCCATGGTCTTGCGCTGGCGGACCCTTACTTCACGCAAACAGTCATTCACAGCAAAGCGGCGGTAGCAATTAGCCGTCAGCTCATCAAATCGCAGTTCTTCATCAGATCGCGCCTGCTTGATACGCGCCATTTCCGTTTCAAACAAGATGTCTTGCGGACCCGTTTGCGCCCCGGCTGAACCGAAACAGAAACTCAACGCACAAATAAATGTAAACCGTCTCATGTCAAGCGGGTATTGACTGTTCTGCGCTCCAGGGACAGGAACTCCTTGGAGCGCATTTCATTCAATCGCGAGACCGTGCGTGGAAACTCATGGACGAGAGGCCCCTCTGTATAAAGTGCTTCAGGCTGGACTTCAGCAGAAAGAATCAATTTCACACGCCGGTCGTAAAGCACATCCACCAGCCAGGTAAAGCGGCGTGCTTCAGAAGCCATTCGCACAGGCATATGCGGAATATCACTCAAAAAAACGGTATGAAACTGCGATGCGATCTCCAGGTAATCATTTTGGGATCGTGGACCGCCACACAATGTCTTGAAGTCGAACCAGACGACGCCACCCGCTTTTCGCAGCGCGCGGATTTCACGGGACTCAATGCGCAACACCGGATCTTCATCTTGTGACTCCGCCAGACTGTCAAAGGCGCAATTCATGGCGGCATCGGACGCCTCACCATAAGGGACATGATAGAGCTCTAGTTGCTCAAGTGTGCGCCTGCGATAGTCAGTCCCATTGTCAACATTGACCACCTCAAGGTGCTGGTTGAGAAGGGCAATCGCAGGCAAGATGCGATCGCGGTGAAGACCGTTGGGGTAGAGATCGTCCGGGCGAAAGTTCGAGGTTGCAACCAGTCCAACGCCATTGTGAAACAAGGCAGAGAGCAGACGGTGAAGAATCATGGCATCGGTGATATCTGCCACATGGAACTCATCAAAGCAGATCAGCTTGAACCTTTTGGAAATACGAAGGGCCAGTTCATCCAGTGGGTTCACCGTGCCCTGTAATTCAGCAAGCTCCCGGTGCACTTCACGCATAAATTCATGAAAGTGCAAACGGGTTTTCCGCTCCAGGGGCACTGCACTGAAAAAACAATCCATCAAAAAGCTTTTTCCACGCCCAACACCACCAAACAGGTAAACCCCTCTGGGAATATCTGGATGATGAAGAAATTTCTTGATCGCGTTGGAGCGTTTTAATTTGTACTCAGACCAGGCTCTGGCACAGCTGTCGAGCAACGCCGCCGCTTTTAATTGCGCAGGATCACTGGTAAAGCCGCGAGTTCTTAACTCGGCTTCATAAACTGAAAGTACAGATGTCAAAGCGCTCTCGCCCGTCATCGACGGTCATCAAAAGGACAAGCCCGAATGGACAGCCAACAGAATGGTAGTGGCCGTCAGAAATTAAGTGTGCGCTTGTCCACGGCAAGCGCAGCCTCCTTGGTAGCCTCACTCAAGGAGGGGTGGGCATGACAGATTCGGGCAATGTCTTCACTGCTGGCTCGGAACTCCATGGCCACCACTGCTTCAGCAATCAGCTCGCTGGCCTGGGGCCCGACGATATGCACGCCCAGAATTTCGTCGCTGACGGCATCAGCCAAAAACTTCACCATACCGCTGGTATCGCCAAGAGCCCGGGCACGACCATTGGCTAAAAATGGAAAAGTACCCGACTTATATGCTCGTCCCGTCGCCTTGAGTTGTTGCTCGGTCTGTCCGACCCAGGCAATTTCAGGGCTGGTGTAAATGACCCAGGGAATGGTATTGAAGTTGACATGGCCATGCTGACCAGCAATTCGCTCTGCTACGGCAACGCCCTCCTCTTCGGCTTTGTGCGCCAGCATGGGGCCGCGCACCACATCTCCCACCGCCCAAACGCCTGCGAGGTTGGTTCGACATTCGTCGTCAACCCAAATCGCACCCCGGTCGTCTAATTTAAGCCCAACGGCCTGGGCATTCAAGCCCGTGGTGTTTGGAACACGACCGATAGAGATGATCAGTTTGTCAACATCGAGCGTCTTCTCAGTCCCGCTGGCATCGGTATAAGCGACGCTGACGCCCTTTTTGCCTGATGTGATCTCCCCCACCTTCACGCCCAATTCAATTTTCAGGCCTTGTTTGACAAAAAGCTTGTGCGCTTCTTTGGCAATCTGCTCATCTACCGCCCCCAGAAATGTGGGCAAGCCCTCCAGAATGGTCACATCCGATCCCAGTCTGCGCCAAACCGACCCCATTTCAAGACCGATCACCCCCGAGCCAATCAGACCGAGCTTTTTTGGAGTGGCCTCAAGGCGCAGGGCACCGTCGTTGGAGAGAATATTTTCCTCATCAAAAGGGGTACCTGCCAAGGCCCGTGCAGTAGAGCCGGTAGCAATGACCACCTGCTTGGCAAGCAGCGTCTCTTCGGTACTGCCTTTGACCAGGATCTCGTAGCCGGAGTCAAGGGCCTTGACAAACGATCCTCGTCCATGGAAAAAAGACACCTTGTTTTTTTTCAGAAGGTAAAGAATACCGTCGTTGTTTTGTTTGACAACAGTGTCCTTTCTGGCAAGCATTTTCTTCACATCCATCGTCACGCCGGTGGCAGAGATGCCATGGTCCGCAAAGTGATGGGTGGCATGGTCAAAATGCTCGGAAGACTGTAACAACGCTTTGCTAGGA
>JBILKC010000126.1:0-7892 GCA_044376885.1 Hylemonella sp.
CCACCGTATTTCTGGTTTCCACAAAATCGCTTCAAAAATGGCACGCGCCGCCGAGGGAGTCATTACGTCGTAAGAAACACGCTCTACCTTCATCTCCGGTCGGGTAAAGCAGGCAAAGGAGCCTGTTACTTCAAGACAGAAATTAGTCATTTTTACTTACCCAAAACATCAACAAGTTTAAAAATCACCATTCCGCTGCCCACCGGTAGCGCCACAAAAACCAAACTCAGCCGCATCACCACTAATATCCACGTCAGAACAAATCGGTACGCAGGTTGGCTGTGCATCAACCTCAACTCCTTGAGTAATCGCGAAAAATCCAAAAAGTCCATAGTTGCCTCGCCATCGAAAAATATGGCTGAATAATACACCTTCTTAGATATTTTAAGTGAAACGAAAAATTTACTGCAGCACACGTTATGATACTGGACCGCGAAAGCGTGGATTGAAACTTAGAAATTTCTAGTGAAACGCTAGAAAGAGTGAGGGTGGGGCATGCCCCACCCTTCATTTTTCCGGCACGATGCCAAGAACCTTGGTCAAGAGAAAAATCTGCTGGGGTCATACAAGTCACTTTCCAACTTCAAACCCAATACAAAGTCATACAGGTTATCTGCATCGGCCAGCACATACAGCCCCGGCATGGGCAGAGTGAGGTCGCCCTGCTTGTGCATCTTGTCTGCCAGTTTTTGAGGAATACTGATGGTGTAGCGCTGCAAACTGCGCATCAGCCAGCGCGTAGGGCCTTTGGCAACGAGGATTCGCAGTAATTTCTCAACATCCTCTCGGTTTTCGGCGCAGTGCTTCGCCATGATTGAGGTGATGCCTCTGCGCCTATCGAGTTTCTCTCGGTACTCGGGATAGCGCACAACCACTGCAGCGGAATCAGCATCATCAATCAGGCGAAACGCCTCGGCTGCGCTTCGGAATTGCACGCTTAGGGTTTTCCGGTCGTTGATGGTGAGCTTGTGCACTATCTTCTTTGCATCCAAATCGACCGCGCTGTAAAACTGCGTGAAGTAAGTGGAAAACATAGCCCGTGCCAGTGGGTCTGTGCGCTGGCCATGCAGCGTGCTGGTGCAAGCCTGCACCGCCTTGCGCAAATGCCCTGCGGGGGCTGGCTCAGGCGGTACAAACACCACGACGCGGCCTTTTTTTGGCAAGCCACTTTCCTGCAAACGACCTTCGCGGTTGCAGCGCCCAGCGGCTTGGGCAATGGAGTCAAGTCCGGCCAGGGCACGAAACACCACCGGAAAATCCATATCCACCCCCGCCTCCACCAACTGGGTACTGACCACACGCAGTGGCTCCAAGTCGAGACCTTCGCGCTTGGCCTTGAGGCGGGCTTTGATTTCATCAATCACAACTTTGCGATGAGCACCGCACATCAAGGCAGACAGGTGTAATGTGTTTTGGGGTAGCAATCTGTGCAGTTCCCGTGCGGCCTTGCGAGTGCTGACGATGGCGAGGACGCAATCTTCTTGTTCAATTTGCGCGGCAATGTCTGCCCAAGGCTTGGTGGCGTTCAAGTCCGGCGGCAATTCGACTTTGACGCGCTCAAGCGCCGTAAACAGGGCATCGGGATGGTCGATGATTTCACGCACGTTGTCCAAACCACGCAAGTCTTTGCCCTTGTCGAAATAGTCGGTGCTGTTGAGCGCGGGCTGCGTGGCAGTGCACAGCACCACAGTCACGCCATAGTGCTTTACCAGCAGGTTGAGCGCATCCAGAATCGGTTGTAAAAACTCCGGTGGCAGTTGCTGCGCTTCGTCCAGCACGATGATGCTGTTCACGATGTTGTGCAGCTTGCGGCAGCGCGAGGTTTTCGCGGCGAACAGGGACTCGAACAACTGCACGTTGGTGGTAACAATCAGCGGCGCATCCCAGTTTTCGCAGGCCAGGCGGCTGCGGGCGGTTTCATCTTTGCCCGCCGCATCGGCCTGGCTGTGGTGCTCAATCAGAACCTCGTCACCCAGCGCTTTGAAAACATCCCGGAACACTTCGGCGGTCTGCTCGATGATGCTGGTGTAGGGGATGGCGTAAATTACGCGGCGCTTGCCGTGCTTTTGTGCGTGATTCAGGGCAAACGCCAGGCTGGACAAGGTTTTGCCGCCGCCGGTGGGCACCGTGAGCGAGAAGAACCCGGCGGGTAGCGCTGCTTTGTCGCGGCACTGACGCAGGATGCCGGCGCGCAAGGTGTTGACATGTGAGGGTGTGGCGGTGGCCTCCTTATCGGTCATGTGCGCATCCAAAACATTCCGCATTTGGTCTAGCGTTGGAAACCCGTCGCGCCGGGCAGGCTTGCCAGCATCGAAGTGCGCTTCGGTATCCAGAAAATCGGCATCCACCAGACACGAGAACAGCATCCGAACCCAGATCGAAAAACCTGCCGGGCCACCAGGAATCTGCGCAACCAACCCGCTACCTGCAAGGATGTTGGCAGGCGGATTGGCTGCCAGCGCTTCTTTTAATTCCTGTTTGGCGTCATCGCTCTGCAAGCGCTGATTCAGTCCAGCATCCCAGTCATCCAAGCCGGCATGGTGTCCAGCAATAAGGTAAGCCAGGATATTTCCGTAGGGCTGATTTGCTCGGTTAAGTTGCTGTATGGCCCAAAGCGCCCCGGCGGCAGAGTGCGTTTTTTCGCGGCCACCCACTTTGCCTTCGATGTGGGCATCGGGGTTGTCAGATAGCTGAAGATAACGCTGAAACCCTGGCCGGTACTTACCCAGGTCGTGCCATAGCCCAGCCCGATAAGCCCAGCGCCTGGATGGCTCGCAAGATTCAAAAAATGCGGAGAAGGTTGCAGCCAAATTAGCCACAGCCTGCAGATGATCCGCTAACAAATGCCCGCCGGAATGAGCCAGTGGTTCTGACACAGTTATCTCCCCCTGAATATCTTTAATTTGTGAAAGCTTACATGCTCAATGACTGATCGGCTGAGCCCCTACAAAATATGCGAGATTTATTAAGACACAGTTCTCAAATCTCAGATTAGCAACTTCCATGAAACATAGGCTGTATGAGGGCTGCAGACTAAAATGCCCGAACGCCTACACAACACAACCCCCCATGCCCCGCCAACTTTTCGTTACCACCGCCCTGCCCTACGCCAACGGCAATTTCCATATTGGCCACATCATGGAATACATCCAGGCCGATATCTGGGTGCGGTTTCAGCGCATGCAGGGTCATGTGGTCAATTTTGTCGGGGCCGATGACACCCACGGTGCGCCGATCATGATTGCCGCCGAAAAGGCGGGCAAGACGCCCGAACAGTTTGTGGCCGACATCGCCAGCGGGCGCAAGCAATACCTGGATGGTTTTCACATCAGCTTTGACAACTGGCACAGCACCCACTCGCCCGAGAACACCACGCTGGCGCGCCAGATCTACTGCGACCTGCGCGATATTGCCCAGTCCGAAGGCGGCTCGCTGATCGAGCGCAAAACCATAGAACAGTTCTTCGACCCGCAGAAGAACATGTTTCTGCCTGACCGCTACATCAAAGGCGAATGCCCTAAATGCCATGCCCAAGACCAGTACGGCGACAACTGCGAGGTGTGCGGCTCTGTTTATGCGCCCACGGATCTGATCAACCCTTACTCAGTGTTGTCAGGTGCCAAGCCTGAGCTGAAAAATTCAGAACACTTTTTCTTCAAACTCTCTGACCCGCGCTGCGTGGCGTTTTTGGAGCAGTGGACGCAGGACGGTAAGTTGCAACCCGAGGTGGCCAACAAAATCAAGGAGTGGTTCACGGTGCGAACCAACCCGGACGGCAGCACCAGCGAAGGCCTGGGCGACTGGGACATCAGCCGCGATGCGCCCTACTTTGGCATCGAAATCCCTGACGCGCCTGGCAAGTACTTTTATGTGTGGCTCGATGCGCCCGTGGGCTATCTGGCGTCGCTGAAAAACTGGTTTGACAAAGGTGGGCCCAGGGCACGCACGGTCAACCCGGATACACGCAGCTTTGACGACTACATGGCCGCGCCGGACACCGAGCAATACCACTTCATCGGCAAAGACATCGTCACTTTCCACACCCTGTTCTGGCCGGCGATGCTGAAGTTCAGCGGCCGCAAAACGCCGGACAACATCTTTGTGCACGGCTTTCTGACCGTGAACAACGGCGAGAAAATGAGCAAAAGCCGGGGCACCGGCCTGGACCCGCTCAAGTACCTGCAGCTGGGCATGAACCCCGAATGGCTGCGCTACTACCTGGCCGCCAAGCTGTCGGCCCGCAATGAAGACATAGACTTCAACGCCGACGATTTCATGGCGCGCGTGAACAGTGATTTGATTGGCAAGTATGTGAATATTGCATCCCGTGCTGCAAAGTTCTTGCCTGAGGGCCGGTTGGTCGCGTCAACTGAAGACTCACATATCAAAAGCGGTGACCTCTTGAAGCAGGTTGCCGGTTATTACGAGCAACGTGAGTATGGAAAAGCTTTGCGCGAAATTATGGCCTTTGCCGACAATGTCAACTCACGCTTTGACGCTGCTGCTCCCTGGAAGCTCGTGAAGGAAGGTAAGTCAGACTTAGCCGCTCAAAAGAGCTCAGAAGCGATCCAAATGTTCCGTGTCATGACTGCTTGCCTGAAGCCAGTCATGCCTGGCGTGGCCACAGCCGTAGAAACCTTCCTACAGTGTGGCCCATTGAATTTCGAAAATGCAACCACTCCGATCCCTGCAGGCCATCAAGTCGGCACTTACCAGCACCTGATGCAGCGCGTCACCCCCGAGCAGCTGGACGCACTTTTCGAGGTGAAAGAGGCTGAAACCCCCGCCGAAACTGCACAAACCGCTCCTAAAAAAGCAGCAAAACCTGCTCCCTCCGCCGTTCCAGCCGATCCCAATGCCCCCGGTGGCGAGGCCTTGGCACCCACCATCGGCATTGACGACTTTGCCAAGATAGACCTGCGCATTGCCAGAATCGTGAATTGCGAAGCGGTAGAAGGCTCCAACAAGCTGCTGCGCCTGACCCTCGATGTGGGCGAGAAAGACGCCGAAGGCCAGCCCACCACACGCAATGTCTTTAGCGGCATTGCCAGCATGTACAAGCCCGAGCAGCTGGTGGGCCAGCTCACGGTGCTGGTGGCCAACTTGGCACCGCGCAAGATGAAGTTCGGCATGTCAGAAGGCATGGTCTTGGCTGCCAGCCATGCTGACGAAAAAGCCAATCCGGGGATCTACATCCTCAACCCCTGGCCCGGTGCCCAGCCCGGCATGCGCATTCACTGACTCCCCCACTCACAAGCGCTGAATCATGATTCCCTGGCTTCGCAACTTGACCGCCGTCGAGCGAACCAGTCAAAGCAATGTCCGCCTGGGAGCCACGCTGTGCTTTGTGGCCGGTGCCACCAATGCGGGAGGATTTCTGGCGGTTGGTCAGTACACCTCACACATGACCGGCATCGTGTCATCCGTGGCGGATAACCTGGTACTTGGGCAAATGGCCCTGGTCTTGTCCGGGTTTGCCGCACTGGCGATGTTTCTGGCCGGTTCAATGACGACCACCTGGATGGTGAACTGGGCCCTGAGGCGCAACCTCAAAAGCGCCTTTGGCCAGCCTTTGCTGGTCGAGGCAATTCTGCTGCTGGTGTTCGGACTGTTTGGCGGCAATATCAATTTGCTCGCCGCGCTCATCGTTCCGCTGACGGTTCTGGTTCTGTGCTTCATCATGGGCCTGCAAAACGCCGTGATCACCAAGATATCCAATGCCGAAATCCGCACCACCCATGTCACCGGCTTGATCACTGATTTAGGCATTGAGTTGGGCAACTTGTTTTACATCAACCGCTTGCAGGGAAAAACCAAGGTTTGCGCCAACCGCAGCAAGCTGCGGATTCATCTGCTGTTGATCACCAGCTTTTTTGCGGGTGGGTTGATGGGCGCCTGGGGGTTTAAAACCATAGGTTTTGTGGCAACCCTGCCGCTGGCTGTCTGGTTGATCCTGCTGGTTTGGCGTCCTGTGATGGAAGACACCAGGCACTGGCTGCAAAAGATTGCCCACATGCGCAATTGAATGCACGGCACGCCTTAAAATGATCCAAAGAGGTTTCATCCATGAATATTTTTCGCCGACCCGACTACCAATCCGAAGTCACCCAGTTTCTAGACCAGCTCAAGGCCAGCAAGCCCCAGTTGGAAGCCCAGCAGCGCCAGGGCCGTGAACTGCTGTGGGATAAACAGGTGGATCGCAAGGCCTGGGCTGACTTTCGTGCCGGCGAAGTGGCACAACAGCCCTACGTTTACCAGACCGGCCAGTCCTGATCTTTCAGTGGCTGCCCAGCCCCTGGTGAATACCCCTCCCAACTGACGCATTGAATCGCGAAGATGACCGTTGCCATTGACGTCGCGCGTTTGGACGCCGCTGAATCTGCGCCCTTTGCCGTCATGCCCGAGGTGGTGGACCATGTCGCTGTTGCGCGCCTGTATGGCGAGCCCCTGTTTGCCATGCCCCGGGATCTGTACATTCCGCCGGATGCCCTGGAGGTCTTTCTGGAGGCCTTCGAAGGCCCGCTGGACCTGTTGCTGTACTTGATCCGCAAACAGAATTTCAATATTCTGGACATCCCGATGGCGGGCCTGACCCGGCAGTACCTGACGTATGTGGAGGAAATCCGCGAACGTAATTTGGAGCTGGCGGGTGAATACCTGCTGATGGCAGCCATGCTGATCGAGATCAAGTCCCGCATGCTGCTGCCACCCAAAAAATCAGCGGAAGACGGCGAGGTGGAAGACCCGCGTGCCGAACTGGTGCGCCGTTTGCTGGAGTATGAGCAGATGAAGCTGGCCGCGGCGTCACTCAATGCCCTTCCCCAGTTTGGCCGGGACTTCCTCAAAGCCCAGGTCTTTATCGAGCAATCGCTTCAACCGCGCTTTCCGGATGTCCATCCGCTAGACCTTCAGGAAGCCTGGCGCGACATCCTCAAGCGGGCCAAACTGGTCCAGCACCACAAGATTAGCCGCGAGGAACTCTCGGTCCGGGAGCACATGAGCATTGTGCTGCGGCACCTGCAAGGCCAAAGATTTGTCGAATTTGAAAACCTGTTTGATCCGGCCAAGGGCGTGCCGGTATTGGTGGTCACGTTTATCGCCATGCTTGAACTGGCCAAAGAGACGCTGATCGAAATCACCCAGGCTGAAGCCTTTGCGCCGATTTATGTGCGACTGGCCTACACGCCCAATGAGCAGCTGAACCAACCTTCATTCTGAAACTGAGCCCGTGACTGAACTTTCACATGATTTTGACGTCCTCATTGTGGGCAGTGGTCTGGCAGGCCTGAGCGCCGCCTTGCACCTGGCCACGAGCCAACGCGTCGCCATCCTGACCAAACGCCAGCTCAATGACGGCTCCAGCCGCTGGGCCCAGGGTGGGATTGCCGCGGTGATGGACAAGGGCGACACCATCGAGGCGCATGTGCAAGACACCCTGGTGGCTGGCGCTGGGCTGTGCGATGAGGAAGCCGCACGGTTTGTCGTGACACACGCCCCCGAAACGGTCCGGTGGTTGCAGGATCTGGGGGTTCCGTTTTCCCTGGAAGACGGGCACCTTCACCTCACACGCGAGTGTGGTCACAGTGAGCGGCGCATTGTGCATGCCACCGATGCCACCGGTGCGGCCGTTCAGCAAACCTTGATGGCTATCGTCCGTGAGACGCCCAACATCACGCTGTTTGAACACCATACCCTGGTAGACCTGATCACACGTGCCAAATTGGGCCTGGATTCAGGCTTGAACCAAGAAGCCGCCAACCGGTGCGTCGGGCTTTATGCACTGGACGAATTGACCGACCAGGTGGTGACATTCAGCGCGCCCAACACCATTTTGGCCACGGGTGGCGCAGGCAAGGTTTACCTGTACACCACCAACCCCGATACCGCCACGG
>JBILKC010000127.1:0-7870 GCA_044376885.1 Hylemonella sp.
TTTTGTTGTAGGCGCCACGCAGCTTGAAGCTGAATACCGGCTGTTGATCTTCGCGTTTGAGCAACACCGTGTTGTTCAGACGTTTGCTCAAAATCCTGGCTGGTTCCAGCGCGGTTTCAATCGCCACGTCATAGACACGGGCGTTGAGGATTTTCTTCAGGTAGTCGGCAGGGAGCAGGTGTTTGGTTTTCATGACCCAGGCAGTTTAGTCATAATTTACCGTCGATTGCCGCGCAGCTTGGCAGTAATCGCAAGCCAATTAACACCTCTATAGGACACCCTCATGGATTGCACCGTCAGTTGGACCGGCGTTACAGGCACCCGCTCAGGCATGGGCTTTGTGGCCGAAACCGGCAGTGGCCACACCCTGGTGATGGACGGCGCGCCCGACGCTGCCAAGCCCGAAAACGGCGGGCAGAACCTGGCCCCGCGCCCCATGGAAACCCTGCTGGCCGGAGCTGGCGGCTGCACTGCCTATGACGTGGTGCTCATTCTCAAGCGCGGCCGGCACGCGGTCAGCGGCTGCTCGGTGCGGCTTGAGGCCGCGCGCGCAGAAGTTGACCCAAAAGTATTCACCCGCATCAACATGCATTTCACCGTGACCGGCAAAGGCATTCCAGCAGCAGCCGTTGAGCGCGCCATCGCCATGAGTCACGACAAGTACTGTTCGGCCACCATCATGCTGGGCAAAACCGCCGAGATCACCACCAGCTTTGAGGTCAAAGAAGCCTGAGGCTCAGATGCGGTGCGCCACCGATGTCATCACCTTGGCTGCCAGCTTCATCAGCCCTTTGACCGGCTCGGGCAGTTCCTGAGCGCCGGAGCTTTGGGCGTCCAGCGCGTGGCGGGCTTCATCGGCCTTCATCTGCGCCACGATGGCGCGAGACGCAGCGTCTTGTGCGGGCAGCAAATCCATATGGCTTTGCAGGTGCGCCTCCACCTGGCGCTCGGTTTCCACCACAAAGCCCAGGCTAAGCCGGTCACCCAGCCGCCCGGCCAGCAGCCCCAGCCCGAAAGCCCCGGCATACCACAGCGTGTTGAGCAGGGAAGGCCTGCCGCCCAGCTCGTCCAGGCGCTGGCGGGTCCACGCCAGATGGTTGGTTTCTTCCAGACTGGCCTTGGTGAAATGGTCTTTTAACGTGGCATTGTGAGTCGCCAGTGCCTGAGCGGTGTAAAGCGCCTGGGCGCACACTTCCCCCACATGGTTGACCCGCATCAGCGCGGCAGACTGTTTTTTGAGTTCAGCGCTCAGCTCAGCGCCTGCGTGTTCCGGCCTTGGGTAGGGCAGCGCGGCGTGAGGGGAGGCAAACAGGGTGCGCAAGGCGGTGTCCGCAGCAGTCAGTAGGGGATCGATGGTCATGATGGCGCTAGTCGTGGTTTTTATTTATCAGGTTTTAGACAGGATTTTCGCAAGTATTTCTAGGTGCTGGGCTGGAAAGTGCTTTCAAGCCAATCCCACTTTGTTGCAAAGTGACAACGAAAGGCCCTCTTTAATCCTGGATGTGGCGTTTTTCTTTGCAAAAGCCTGTCGCCTTTGGTTCAATACACCAACTTCCTTGAATGAGGAGGTTGGCCCGGGGAGCCGAAATTTCCTTCGGCGCCCTATGTTTAACCTTTGGAGTATTTTTAAATGATGAAAAAAACCCTTATCGCTTTGGCTGCAATCGCTGCAACCAGCGCGTTTGCCCAATCTCAAGTCCGTTTGTCCGGCGTTCTGGACGCTGGCGTATACAGCCTGTCTAAAGCAGACGGCAACAAAGACACCCAGGCCATGATTGACAGCTCTTTGCAATCTTCACGTTGGCAGTTGGATGGTTCTGAAGACCTCGGCGGCGGCATGAAAGCCATTTTCCTGGCCCAGGGTGACATTCAGACCAACAATGGTGGTTCCAACCAAAACGGCATGTTCCGTCGCGGTGCCTATGTTGGCCTTCAGGGCGGCTTCGGTGAATTGACCCTTGGTCTGCGTGGCAATGTGTTGATTGCTGCAAACGCATCTGTAGTTCCTGTCGCTGGTAACTCGGTGACTACCAATTTGAGCGGTGCTATCGGTTCTGCTCGCGGTGGCTACTCTGACTTCTACACCAGGAACGCAGTAACTTATATTTCCCCCGTTTTGCTCGGCGGCCTGACTCTTTCCGGTCAATACGGTATGGCTAACAATGTCAACTCCAGCAGCGACGGTTCTGTGACCGCCTGGAGTGCCGTGTACACCACTGGCGGCCTGCGTTTGATTGCTTCCAGCCAGAACCGCATGGAAAATGGCGTTGCATCTTCTTCAAACACCAACGCTAACAGCACTCAAGCAGCGACGTCTTGTTTAATCGTTGCAACTCCTTGCCCAGCCGCTTATCAGTACCTTTCACCTAATGCACCAACAAGCTATGCCAAGCAAACCTCATTGGCCGGTGCTCGCTACAAGTTTGGAAAGTTTGAACTTGGTGGTGCTGCCATCTCCAATAAGGTTGCTAAAGATGTCGGTGGCTCTATGATTGAGTACACAGGTACCATCGTTGGCGGCGCTTGGGATCTTACCCCCGCTATCAGACTCGGCCTTAACTTCGCCAACTCTGAAGGCAGCTACTTTACAAATGCCCAAGCTCACTATATGTTGAGCAAGCGCTCCACTGTGTACGTGAACGCTGGTTGGGCCAATAACGGAACAGATGGCCGCTCCAACTTTGCCGCCTATGCTTCCAACACTGGCAACTCTCCTGCCGTTCAGGTGACTGGTGCAGCTGCTACTGCTGACCGTACCCAGTCAGCAGTTGGTGTTGGTATTATCCACTCGTTCTAATCTTTCGCTGACGCAGGTCAGTTGATTTTTAGAATTTAAAACCCCGCTGCGGCAACGTGGCGGGGTTTTTTATTGCCTGCAATTTGTCTGCCTGCGAGAATACAGCCATGCCAGCCAAACCCATCGATCTTTCGTCGCGAGCAAAGCGGATACCAAGCGAATATTTGCCGAAAGGGAGCGTAGTGATGGGTTCTGAACGTGACCTTTCTGCAAGTCAGAAGTCAACCGTTATGGGTGTTGTGGAAGTGGCAACTTTGCAGCTGCTGGTTGAAAGCTGCGTGCATGAAGTACGCATGGCGTTGACTCATTCATGTTATCGATGGCATTAGCTATGAAAATAATCAGTATTTTTTTCACTGTCGTACTGCTGCTTGCAGGATGCACCGCTACGCCCGACCT
Source organism: Hylemonella sp. (assembly GCA_044376885.1). Lineage (GTDB taxonomy): Bacteria > Pseudomonadota > Gammaproteobacteria > Burkholderiales > Burkholderiaceae_C > JBEIGE01. The sequence continues at coordinate 3,197 of JBILKC010000127.1, forward strand.
GATGAAAAGCGAACAGTCTGACCCTTCCCCTGTCTTTGCCCAGTGGCAGCACCTGGCTTTGCCGGGCAAGAAAAATACCGAGTACCAAGCCACTGTGTCCCTCGGCCGCAATGCACTTTCTGCCAGTTCCACCAGCTCGGCCAGCATGATGCGCAAGGTGGTCAACATCGCGCCGGAGCAACTTGGTCGGGTGGCTTTTTCCTGGAAGGTGCAAGCGCTGCTGCCGCAGGCCGATTTGGGCTTGCGGGAGTCGGAAGACGCGCCCGTTCGGGTGGTACTGGCGTTTGAGGGCGACCGCTCCCGCTTTTCCATGCGTGACAGCATGCTCTCGGAGTTGGCGCGCACCCTCACCGGAGAACCCATGCCTTATGCCACCTTGATGTATGTGTGGTGCAACACGCGGGAGCCGGAGAGCATTATCCAGAGCCAGCGCACCGACCGCATCCGCAAAATTGTGGTGGAGTCTGGCCCTCAAAACATCATGCAATGGCGCGACTATGAGCGCGACATCCGCGCCGACTACCTGCGGGTGTTTGGCGAGCCGCCCGGCGCGCTGGTGGGCGTAGCCATCATGACCGACAGCGACAACACCCGTTCCAGCGCCCAGGCCTGGTACGGCCCCCTGACCTTGAAGCCCTGACCTTCCTCCAGTTGCCACCACCGTGACCACAGTTCCTACCCCATCCCCATCATCTTCTCGCACCCGCTGTGACCGCACTGCCGCCTGGCAGGCGCTGGGGGCGCATTTTCAGGCCAGCGGCAAAGGCTTCGATCTGCGCCAGGCCTTCGCTGCCGACAGCCAGCGCCTGGCCGGTTTAAGTCTGGCGGCTCCTCACGTTTTTGCTGATTTGTCCAAAAACCTGATCGACAACAGGGCTATGGGCTTGCTTCTGGACTTGGCCCGGCAGTGCGGACTGGAGGCGCACCGGGCCGCCATGTTTGCCGGCTTTGCCATCAATAACACCGAAAATCGCGCCGTCATGCACTGGTTGCTGCGTTGCCCTTCTCCAGTCTCTTATGTTCACAATGCCGCTTCAGCCCTTTCCGGAATTGAATATATAGCTACTAAAAAAGTAGCAAATGAGTTGGCTATGGTGCACGCTACTTTGCAGCCCATGCTGCATTACGCCGAGCAGGTTCGCTCGGATGCCAGCATCACTGATGTGGTCAACATCGGCATAGGCGGTTCTGATCTGGGCCCACAGATGGCGGTGCTGGCCCTGGATGCGTTTGCAAACTCGGGAAAGCGGCTGCATTTTGTAGCCAATGTCGATGGCCATGAGCTGGCGGCCACGCTCAAACACCTCAAGCCGCACAGCACGCTGTTTCTGGTGGCCAGCAAAACCTTCACCACGATTGAGACCATGACCAACGCGCAGTCTGCCAAAGCGTGGTTTTTAGCGCAAGGCGGTACCGATATTGCCCGCCATTTTGCGGCGCTTACCACCAACGTGGCGGCTGCCCGGGCTTTTGGCATTTCAAGCACCTTCGGGTTTTGGGACTGGGTGGGTGGGCGCTATTCGATGTGGTCGGCGATTGGCTTGCCGATTGCCATTGCCATTGGCGCAGAAGGTTTCCGGGCATTTTTGGCCGGTGCCCACGAGATGGATGCACACTTCTGCAATGCACCGCTGGCGAGCAATTTGCCCGTGCTGCTGGGGCTGCTTGATGTGTGGTACCGCAATTTTCATGGCTTTACCAGCCGCAGTATTGCGCCTTACCACAGCGCCTTGCGCCGTCTGCCGGCTTATTTGCAGCAACTGGAGATGGAGAGCAATGGCAAACGGGTGGACGCCAGCGGTAGCCCTTTACCCTTCGGCACCTCGCCGGTGCTGTGGGGCGAGCCCGGCACCAACGGGCAGCATGCCTATTTTCAGATGCTGCATCAGGGCACGGACGTGGTGCCCGTGGAGTTTGTGGCGGTGAAAAAGCCTCGTCATGGATTGCCCGGCCACCACACCATGCTGCTGGCCAATGCGATAGCCCAGGCGCAGGCCTTGATGCTGGGGCAGGCGGATCCGAACAGCGGCAAGGATGGTATCCCTACAGGCAACAACGGGACGGGAATTCATACCGAGGCAAGCGGCGAAGGCCCCCGCCGCTTTACCGGTAACCGCCCCAGCACCTTTTTGTTGCTGGACGACCTTACCCCCGCCAGCCTGGGCGCGCTGATTGCGTTGCAGGAGCACCGGGTTTTTGTCAGCGGCTCTATCTGGGGTATCAACAGCTTTGACCAGTGGGGTGTTGAGCTGGGCAAGGTGCTGGCCAAGGACATTGAGCCGCGATTGAACAACGGCGACTGCGCGGGCCTGGACGCCTCTACCGCCGGTTTGGTTCAGCGCTTGCGTCAGGGTGAATAAACTGATTGCACAGGCGGTTTTTTAACCCCAGTTAAACGATTATCCTGAGATAATTTTAAATTTTGGAGATCACGATGTTGAAACGCCGCGACCTGATTGTGGGTGGCTCTGCCGCCGCAGCTGCTTACCTGGCAGGTTCTTTTGTCCCTTTAACCGCCCAAAACGCCCCGAATTTCGGTGCGCCCAGTGTGGTTCAGGTGGGTTTTCGTCGCCAGCAGATGGGTGACATGGAAATCATTGCCCTCAATGATGGTGTTGTGCGCCGGCCCTTGGCTGCAGAATATGTGCGCAATACGCCGCTCGATCAGGTGCAAGCCCTGCTGCGTTCGCAAAACCTGCCCACGGAGTACGTGGATATCCCCTTTACGGCTTTCCTGATTCTGATGGGTAATCGCAAAATCCTCATCGATACCGGCTTTGCCGACAATGGTGCGCCTACCACCGGGCGTCTGATGGGTAACCTCAATGCTGCCGGTTACAAGGCCACTGACATTGACACCGTGATCTTGAGCCACTACCACGGCGACCACATTAACGGCGTGCGCAACAAGGCGGGTCAACTGGTGTTCCCCAATGCCAAAATCATGGTTCCTAGTGTGGAGCATGCCTTCTGGATGGACGACGCCCGCATGGCTGCCGCCCCCGAGGCCATGAAAGGCGCATTCCAGAACGTCCGCCGCGTCCTCTCCGGCATACCGGCTGATCAGCTGGAACAGTTTGTGCCCGGCAGCGACATCATCAAGGGCGCGACGGGTCTGAGGTCTGTTGCCGCGTTTGGCCATACCCCAGGCCACACCCTGTTTGTGGCGCAGAGCTACCGTTTCAAGTTTGCCTACCTGGCTGATCTGACCAACATTCCTGCCCTGTTTGCCCGCAACCCAGACATGGCGGTGGTGTTTGACATGGACGCCAACGCCGCCCGCGATGTCCGCCGCAAGGTGTTCGAGATGATGGTGGAAGAGAACATGACTGCAGGTGGCTTCCACTTCCCCTTCCCGGCCTTTGGCAAGATGGAGAAGCTGGGCAATGGCTACGACTTCAAGGCTGTCGCTTAAGGGACAAAATCAAGGGTGAAATGATTCACTCAGTAATTCCTTCATAAAGCAATAAAAAACCCCGCAAGGCTTGCGCCCTGCGGGGTTTTTATTTGTTCGAGCAATCGAACGCTGAGCGGCGTAGCGAGCAGGTGCCAGGCAAGGCGCGCGGCGCACAGCAACCGGAACGCACTTCCTGTACGTGAGGATTGCGAGCACCGCGCAACACCGCATGGCGCCTGCGCAGTAGCCGAAATTACATGCCCATGCCGCCCATGCCGCCCATTCCACCCATATCACCGCCGCCCATGCCACCACCCATGCCGCCACCGGCTTCGTCTTTCGGGGCCTCGGCCACCATGCACTCGGTGGTGAGCATCAGGGATGCCACGGATGCCGCATTCTGCAATGCAGTGCGGGTCACCTTGGTGGGGTCCAGAATACCCATTTCGATCATGTCGCCATAGGTGTCATTGGCAGCGTTGAAGCCGTAGTTGCCCTTGCCAGCCAAAATCGCGTTCACAACCACAGAGGCTTCGCCACCGGCGTTGTAAACGATTTCGCGCAGAGGGGCTTCAATGGCCTTGAGCACCAGGGCAATGCCGTGGTCCTGGTCAGAGTTAGCACCTTTGATGGGGCCAGCCGCCTGCTTGGCACGCAGCAATGCCACGCCGCCGCCAGCCACAATGCCTTCTTCGACGGCAGCGCGGGTTGCGTGCAGCGCGTCTTCAACGCGGGCTTTCTTCTCTTTCATTTCGACTTCGGTGGCAGCGCCAACCTTGATCACGGCAACACCGCCAGCCAACTTGGCCACGCGCTCTTGCAGTTTTTCGCGGTCGTAGTCGGAGGTTGCTTCTTCGATTTGCACGCGTACTTGCTTGACGCGGGCTTCGATGTCAGCAGCAGCACCTGCGCCGTCGATGATGATGGTGTTTTCTTTGCCGACTTCAATGCGCTTGGCAGAACCAAGATCAGCCAGGGTCACTTTCTCAAGCGTCAGGCCAACTTCTTCAGCAATCACTTTGCCGCCTGTCAGGATGGCGATGTCTTCCAGCATGGCCTTGCGACGGTCACCAAAGCCGGGGGCTTTAACTGCCACAACCTTCAGGATGCCACGGATGGTGTTGACCACCAGGGTTGCCAGGGCTTCGCCCTCAACATCTTCTGCAATGATCAAGAGTGGACGGCCGGACTTGGCCACTTGCTCGAGCGTGGGCAACAGGTCACGGATGTTGCTGATTTTCTTGTCATACAACAGCACGAAAGGGTTGTCCAGCAAG
>JBILKC010000128.1:0-7829 GCA_044376885.1 Hylemonella sp.
TTTTGCTGGCGTGTGGCATTGAGCACCAGCTTGCTGAAGTCTCCCCGGGTGTTGTAGCCGTCGTCTGCGGTGGCCGCTGCGTTCAGGATGAGTTGTCCGCTGCGCAGGGCCAAGTCAAGCCGGTTGGCGCCTCCACCACCCCAAGTATCGATCCACTCAGCGCTGGTGGTAAGGGTCTGGCCACTGGATTTTTTGGCCGGAAACCGACCAACAGCCAGGTAGTTGTCATTGAGGGCGCTCTGGTCGGCCTCAAGTTGTACGCGCAGGCTCTTGCTGTTGCTGCGAATGATGGGATAGCTCAGGCCCAGACGCTGGGAATCGGCCACGCCGTTCAAGCGCTGGCTGGCAAACGCACCACCCAGGGCGTAGGTGGCGCGAGAGCTGGTGACCGAGGCACGCCAGCCGTCGCCACCCAGCGGGATATCGCCTCGCAGGGTGTAGGCCTGCAGGCCGTTGGTGTCGCTGTTGAGAACGTTCATGGTAATGCGCTCGCCGCGGTTGAACAGGCTGTTGCCAAACACGGTCAGGACCACGCGGTTCTCGCCTGTGGACGGTGCGCCGTGGTTGTTGGCCTCAAGCCGCCCGGTGAGCTGGCTTTCAACCGTGAGGTTAAGCACCACGTCGGTGCTGCCTTCGGTTTGGCCAGCCTGCAAGTCCAGACTGGCGCGGCCACCGGCGAGCTCGTTGATCAAGAGGATTTGGCGCTCAAGTACTGGCAGCTGCAGGGGTTTGCCCAAAGCCAGATGGTCGGTGTAAGCGTAGAGGGTGTCAGAGCCGATATTGCTCTCGCCCTCAAGCCGCACTTGGTGGAGCGTGCCTTCGCCCACCGTGATCTGGATGACGCCGTCCTTGATTTGCTGCGGCGGCAGGTTGGCCTGGGCCAAAAAGTAACCTGCGGCTTTGTAAGCGGCCTCTACAGCCTCGACTGCCTCAATCAGCTCACCATAGTTGAGCTCGCGCTGTGACCATGGGGCCAGGGCCTGACGCAAGGTTTCCGTACTCAGAACGGTGTTGCCTACAAAGTCAAACTGGCTGACTTTGACGCGGGTGTTGTTGTCTGTAACACTGGCATCTGGTTTTTCGTCCCGCTGCGGGACATTGATGGGGGGCATCGCCAGAGGCGCGGGCGCGCTCAAGGGGCGGGTTTCTTGCAAAATCTGACCCGCATCGGGCCTTACTTGGGCGCGACTAATCCCGGTGCATAGCACCGCGAAACACAAAAGTCCAGGTACGAGGAAAAATCGCAACAGACTACCCCCTGAGGTTCGATCGATTTGAACGCTTTTGAATTTATCCTACACCAACTGATTACTGCCAAGCAAAATTTAGGCGAAAAATGTGATTTGAACCCCGGCGGTCAGGCCTTCAGCAGGTCAAGCAGCTCGGTCTCGATCTCGATTTGCGCACGATTGTTCTGAAGCGCGGCACCGTCAATCAGGAAGGTGTCGTCGACACGTTCGCCTAGCGTCACCACTTTGGCAAGTTGCAGGTTGACGCTGTGTTTGGCCAGCGTGCGCGCAACGTTGTACAGCAGTCCGGCCTGGTCGCTCGCGGAAATACTCAGCAGCCAGCGCTGGGCTTTTTCATCAGGCTTGAGGCTCACACGGGCTGGTATCGGAAAGCTTTTGACGCGCCTGGACATGCGTCCACGGCTTTGCGGTGGCAATGGGCCACGCTGGATGATGGCTTGGGCAAGTTCAAACTCCACCATGCTGGTCACTTCGCGCAGATGGTCGATGGGGCTTTGGGTGATCACCTGGAAGGTGTCCAGTGCGTAACCGGTTCGCGAGGTATGTATGCGGGCGTCCTGGATGCTCAGGCCACTTTGGTTGAAGTAGCCGCATATGCGTGCAAACAAGTCGGGCTGGTCCTTGGCGTAAACCATGACTTGCAAGCCCTCTCCAACAGGCGAGCGGCGTGTTCTGACAATGGCTCTATCGGTGTTGACCAGGCGGGAGAGCTGGCGCGTGTGCCAAGCAATTTCAGAGGCGTCATGGCGCATGAAATAACTGATATCCAGGGTGTCCCACAGGGGCTTGTGCACCTCAAACGGCATGGCGTGCAAAGCCAGAGTTACCATGGCCTCACGCTTTCGGGCTTCTACTTCGGCATCCGGTGCCGGGGCGTAGCCGCCCAGCACACGCAGGGTAAAACGGTACAAATCTTCCAGCAGCTTGCCCTTCCAGGCATTCCAGACTTTGGGTGAGGTGCCCCGGATGTCAGCCACCGTCAGCAGGTAGAGGGCCGTGAGGTAGCGTTCATTGCCCACGCGCGCGGCAAAATCTGCGATCACGTCCGAATCACTCAGGTCTGTTTTCTGGGCAATACGGCTCATGCTCAGGTGCTCGCGGACCAGAAATTCAATCAGTCGCTGGTCATCAGCCTCAATGCCGTGCTGACGGCAGAAACGACGCACATCCACGGCCCCCAAATCCGAGTGATCGCCACCACGGCCTTTGGCAATGTCATGAAACAGCGCGGCGGCGTACAAAACCCAGGGTTTGTCCCAGCCCGAGGCCAGTTGCGAGCACAGGGGGTACTCATGGGCGTGCTCGGCCATGAAAAAACGCCGCACATTACGCAGAACCATCAGGATATGCTGATCAACGGTATACACATGGAACAGGTCGTGCTGCATCTGGCCCACAATGCGGCGGAACACCCAGAGGTAACGGCCCAGAACCGAGGTCTGGTTCATGAGCCGCATGGCGTGGGTGATTCCTTCCCGTTGCATCAGAATGCGCATGAAGGTTTGATGGTTCACCGGGTCATTTCTGAATTTGCCATCCATGACGCCCCGGGCGTTGTAGAGCGCACGCAGCGTGCGGGCAGACAAGCCCTTCAAACCGGTGTGGGTCTGAAAAATCAGAAAGGTTTCCAAAATGGCGTGAGGCTCATTGAGGTAAAGATCGTCACTGGTGACTTCGAGCAGACCCGATTTGTCCTGAAAGCGCGCATTGATGGGCAGGAGTGCCTGCGGCGAGGGCTGCAGCCGCTCTTCAATGTTCAGCAGCAGGATCTGGTTGAGTTGCACCACAGCCTTGGCAGCCCAGTAATAACGCTTCATCAACAATTCACTGTTGCGCACAAAGGTGGTCTGGCTGACTGGTGCCTTCAGGCCCAGTGATTCAGCCACGGCGGTTTGCAGGTCAAACACCAGCCGGTCTTCGCGTCGACCTGATACCCGGTGCAGATGAACCCGGATGAGTCGCAACAAGGCTTCGTTGCGTTTGATCTGGCTTACTTCAAAGGCGGTGGCCAGCCCGTTCTTGGCGAGCGCATCCCAGGTGCTTCCATAACCGGCGGCGCGGGACACCCACAAAATGACCTGCAAATCACGCAAGCCACCCGGAGACTCCTTGCAATTGGGCTCCAGGGCGTAGGGCGTGTCTTCAAATTTATTGTGTCGCTGGTTCATTTCCAGCACCTTGGCCACAAAAAATGCCTTCGGGTCGCAGGCCTCGAGAAATTGTTGGTGAAATGACTGAAACAGCAAGGCTGAGCCAGTAATGAGGCGCGATTCCAGCAGTGCGGTTTGAACCGTGACGTCTTTGGCAGACTCAGACAGGCATTCAGCCACCGTACGCACGCTGGAGCCAATCTCCAGCCCGACATCCCAGCAACTGGAGATAAAAGACTCGATCCGGTGTCGCAAGGGCTCATCGTTTTGGGGACTTTGCCCGTTGGGCATGAGAACCAGCACGTCAATGTCAGATTTGGGAAAGAGCTCTTGACGCCCGAAACCACCAACCGCGACCAGGCTGAAGTTCTGATCCAGATGGGCTTGCACCCACAGTGTCTTGAGCGTGGCGTCTGTCAATTGCGCCAGTTGCCGGAGCACGCCGTTCACACGCCGCGTAGAGATGCCGGTTTTCGCCAGGTTAGAAAGGGCGATTTCCTTGTCAGCCCGGTAACGGTCCCGGATCTCTGCGAGGCTGGTCATGCGTGCACCAGAACGGTAGCCAACCTCATCAGAGTTTGACAAAGGCCGGCGGCGGGGGACTGCCTTCGGAAACCGTCAACACCTCAAAGCCTGTGGGTGTAACCAGGATGGTGTGCTCCCACTGGGCAGAAAGGGAATGGTCTTTGGTCACAATGGTCCAGCCGTCACCCAGCTCCTTGATGTCACGTTTGCCGGCATTGACCATGGGCTCGATGGTGAACGTCATGCCCGCTTTGAGTACGTCCAGGGTGCCGGGTTTGCCGTAGTGCAGCACTTGCGGATCTTCGTGGAACACCTGGCCTATGCCGTGGCCGCAAAACTCCCGCACGACAGAGAACCCGTGGCCTTCGGCAAATTTTTGGATAGCATGACCGATGTCCCCCAGGTAGGCGCCGGGCCTGACCTGAACAATGCCGTGCCACATGGCTTCATAGGTGATGCTGGACAAACGCCGCGCCGCAATTGAGGTCTCACCGACGTGGAACATACGGCTGGTGTCGCCGTGCCAGCCATCCTTGATCACGGTGATGTCTACGTTGAGCACATCGCCTTTCTTGAGCGCCTTGTCGTTGGGAATGCCATGACACACCTGGTGATTGAGGGACGTACAGATGGATTTGGGGTAAGGGCGATAGCCCGCGGGCGCGTAATTCAGCGGCGCTGGAATGGTGTGCTGCACCTGGGTCATGTAGTCAAAAGCAAGCTTGTCCAACGCATTCGTTGTCACGCCGGGTTTGACAAAGGGTGTGAGGTAATCGAGCACCTCGGAGGCTAATTTACCGGCCAGACGCATCCCTGCAATGCCGGCTTCGTCTTTGTAAGTGATAGTCATAATAGAGATTATCCCATCGCCTTGAACCCTGGTTTGAACGCTTTATTGAGCTCCCATCACAGTGACCCTGCATATCTCCACTTTTGAAGGCGGCAACGCCCTTGGCAACTTCAGACAACTGCAACTGCTGACGGCACTGCAGACCATCTCAGACAAAATTACCGCTGTATCAGCCCGATACGTGCATCTGGTGGGCAGTGATTCCGTCCTGGCACCTGAACTTCAGCAACGGCTTGAGGCGCTGCTGACTTATGGCGACCCCTATGCCGTAAACCACAATGGCCCCTGTGTGCTGGTCACGCCCCGGTTGGGCACCTTGTCCCCCTGGGCCTCCAAAGCCACGGACATCGCCCACAACTGCGGCCTGGCCGTGCGCCATGTGGAACGCCTGGTTGAGTACCGCTTCCACCTTAAGAAACCCTTGTTCGGGACGACCAGCCTGCTACAGCATCAGCTGAGCGCTGCTGCTGACCTGCTGCACGACAGAATGACTGAAAGCGTGCTGTTTGACCGTACGCAAGCCCATGCGCTGTTTGCCGAACAACAGGCCGAGCCTATGGCCCATGTGGAGGTGACGGGCGGTGGCATTGAGGCGGGCAGGGCAGCGCTGGAGTCTGCCAATCAGGCCTGGGGGCTGGCCCTTGCGGCTGATGAAATTGATTATCTGGTCGAGGCTTTTACCCGGCTTGGCCGAAATCCGACAGATGTGGAGCTGATGATGTTCGCCCAGGCCAATAGCGAGCACTGCCGGCACAAAATTTTCAATGCCGATTTCACCATTGACGGGCAACGCCAAAGCCTCAGCATGTTTGGCATGATTCGCAATACGCATCGCCTTGCCCCTGGTCATACGGTGGTGGCTTATTCCGATAACTCGTCCATTATGGAAGGGCGCGTGGTCGAGCAGTTTCTGCCAAAAATCGACATCAGTCCAGAATCCGTAAAGGTTTCAAGCTATCAAAAAAAGAGCGCATTGAGCCATGTGCTGATGAAGGTAGAAACCCACAATCACCCCACAGCAATCTCCCCTTTTCCCGGTGCGGCCACCGGCGCAGGCGGTGAAATCCGTGACGAAGGTGCCACTGGCAGGGGCTCCAAACCCAAGGCCGGTCTGACCGGCTTCACCGTCTCCAAAATCAATTGGGGTCAGACTCCAATTGATACGGCCGTAGAACCCACAAAAACCTCTGCTGAGGCCGCGGATATTTCCCCGACTTACGGCAAACCCGACCACATTGCCAGTCCCTTGCAGATCATGATTGAAGGCCCCCTGGGCGGCGCGGCCTTTAACAATGAGTTCGGACGGCCGGGGCTTGCCGGCTATTTCCGGGAATACGAGCAAACCATCGTCAGTGACGTTGACACGGTTCAACGCGGCTACCACAAGCCCATCATGATTGCCGGTGGCCTGGGCTCGATCAACGCTGAATTGACGAAAAAAATTGAATTTCCAGCCGGCACCTTGCTGATCCAGCTGGGCGGACCGGGTATGCGCATAGGGATGGGTGGCAGTGCGGCCAGTTCCATGGCCACGGGTGCGAACGCGGCCGATCTCGACTTTGATTCGGTCCAACGTGGTAACCCGGAAATTGAACGTCGTGCGCAGGAAGTCATTAACCAGTGCGCGAGTCTGGCCGCTGACAACCCGATCCTGGCCATTCACGATGTGGGTGCCGGCGGTCTTTCCAACGCGTTTCCGGAGTTGACCAACGACGCCGGATGTGGTGCCCGATTTGATTTGCGCGCCGTTCCATTGGAAGAGTCCGGCCTGGCTCCCAAAGAAATCTGGTGTAACGAAAGCCAGGAGCGTTATGTGTTGGCGATTTCACCTGAATCGCTGGATTTGTTTCGCAGCTTCTGCGAGCGCGAGCGTTGCCCTTTTGCCGTGGTGGGTGTGGCCACCCAGGCGCGCGATCTCGTGGTGGTTGACCCGAACGGGGGGGATTCGGGAGCAGACCCCGTTCATATGCCCATGAATGTGTTGCTGGGCAAACCGCCCAAAATGCACCGGGAGGTGACCCGAGTGCAGCGCAGCTTCCAGCCTTTGGACTTAAGCGGCCTCACCTTGCAGCAAGCCACGATCCAGGTGCTTTCACACCCCACGGTCGCTTCCAAACGGTTTCTCATCACCATTGGCGACCGTACGGTGGGCGGGCTGACACACCGAGACCAGATGGTGGGCCCCTGGCAGGTGCCTGTGGCTGACTGCGCGGTGACATTGTCTGATTACGCGGGTTTTTCCGGTGAAGCGATGAGCATGGGCGAACGCACACCCTTGGCGGTGATCGATGCGCCAGCCTCGGGTCGTATGGCCGTTGCAGAGGCCATTACCAACCTGCTTGCCGCCCCGATCGAGTTGCCACGCGTCAAGCTATCTGCCAACTGGATGGCCGCCTGTGGTGAGCCCGGCGAAGATGCGGCGCTCTACGCCACCGTTGCCGCTGTGGGTCTTGATTTATGTCCTGCTCTAGGTATTTCCATTCCTGTGGGCAAAGACAGCCTGTCCATGCGAACCCAATGGAAAGACCCGCAAGACAAATCAAGCCCTCAGAAAAAAGTGACCTCACCGGTGAGCCTGATCGTCAGCGCATTTGCCACGCTGGCGGATGTGCGCGGCACGCTCACCCCCCAGCTTGACGCCACCCAGGACACCAGCCTGCTGCTGATCGATTTGGGTCGCGGACGCAACCGCATGGGCGGCAGCATTCTGGCGCAAAGTCTCGGTCAGGTGGGATGTTCGGACGCCTCGGGTGTGCCTGATTTAGACGATCCGCAAGACCTGGTCAAACTGGTGGCCGCAGTCAATGTGCTGCGGGCTGATGGAAAAATTCTGGCTTACCACGACCGCAGCGATGGTGGACTTTTTGCAACCATCTGTGAGATGGCGTTCGCCGGACATGTCGGCGTGTCGCTTAACCTTGATTTGTTGGTCACCGAAGGCGACGGTGTTTCTGACAGCCGCGCTGAGCATGGCGACAGCAAAAACTGGGCCTCCCAGGTCAGCGTTCGCCGGGACGAGCTTTCAATGAAGGCGCTTTTTAATGAAGAGCTAGG
>JBILKC010000005.1:0-24439 GCA_044376885.1 Hylemonella sp.
CCGGCTTTCATGGGCATGGGACCCGTGCCCGCGTCTACCAAGGCCTTGCAACGTGCAGGATGGAAAGCGGCCGATTTGGACCTCTTGGAGATTAACGAAGCGTTTGCTGCGCAGGCCTGCGCCGTGAACCAGGAAATGGGCTGGGACACGAGCAAGATCAACGTCAACGGCGGTGCCATCGCCATCGGCCACCCGATCGGTGCGTCCGGCTGCCGTATTCTGGTGACCTTGCTGCATGAAATGCAACGCCGCGATGCCAAAAAAGGCATTGCCAGCCTGTGCATCGGTGGCGGCATGGGTGTGGCGCTGACCATTGAGCGCTAGAGGGTGGGAGTGGCTGTTTTCCTTACTGATATTAGGTAGGCAGCTATTTATTTTGTAGCAATTAAAACCAAACTGGAGATTGAAAAATGAGTCAAAAAGTAGCTTACGTCACGGGTGGTATGGGTGGTATCGGTACGGCCATTTGCCAGCGTTTACACAAAGAGGGTTTCAAGGTCATTGCCGGTTGTGGTCCGACCCGGGATCACGCCAAATGGTTGGCTGAACAGGCTGCCTTGGGTTACACCTTTTTTGCCTCGGTAGGCAATGTGGGCAATTGGGATTCCACAGTGGAAGCGTTTTCCAAAGCCAAAGCCGAGCATGGCAGCATCGATCTACTGGTGAACAATGCGGGTATCACCCGTGACCGCATGTTCCTGAAAATGAGCCGTGAGGACTGGGATTCAGTCATTGAAACCAACCTGAACAGCATGTTCAACGTCACCAAGCAGGTAGTCGCAGACATGGTCGAAAAGGGCTGGGGCCGGATCATCAACATCTCCTCTGTGAATGGAGAAAAAGGTCAGGCCGGACAGACCAATTATTCAGCCGCCAAGGCGGGCATGCACGGCTTTACCATGGCCTTGGCCCAGGAACTGGCCACCAAAGGGGTGACCGTCAATACCGTGAGTCCGGGCTACATTGGGACCGACATGGTCAATGCCATCCGTGAGGATGTGTTGTCGAAAATTGTGGCGACCATTCCGGTCAAGCGCCTGGGTAAACCCAGCGAAATCGCCTCCATCATTGCCTGGCTGGCCTCGGATGAAGGTGGCTATTCGACCGGTGCAGATTTCTCGGTCAACGGCGGTTTGCACATGGGCTGATGTTTTCGGCTGAGCCTTGCAAACAAGAGATTCGGTTTGCGGGCTCAGCCTTGTGACATGTATCAGAAATAGCGCGGGAGCTTCCCCAACGCTGTCCGACCCAGTGGCCGTTCAAATAACCTTGGCAGTGCGCAGGTCTGCAATCTGTGCGGCTGTAAAGCCCATTTGAGTCAGCACCTCTTCGGTGTGCTCCCCGAGCAGCGGTGAAGCGGTGACTTCTGTCGGGCTGTCTGAGAGCTTGATCGGGTTACCCACTGACAGGTATTTGCCGCGAACCGGATGATCCACTTCAACCACGGTGCCGGTTTCACGCAAGGAGGCGTCCTCAGCGATTTCTTTCATGGACAGGATGGGTCCGCAAGGAATATCGAATTCATTGAGAATGTCCATGGCCTCAAACTTGGTTTTGGTCTTGGTCCATTCTTCAATGCGGGCAAAGATCATTTTCAGGTGCGGCAGACGCGCTTTCGGCGTGGAATAGTGTGGATCAGTAATCCAGCCTTCCTCATCAATCACCTTGCAGATGGCAGGCCACACGGCCGCCTGGGTGATGAAGTAAATGTAGGCATTGGGGTCTTTCTGCCAGCCCTTGCATTTAAGGATGGAGCCGGGTTGGCCGCCGCCTGATGAGTTGCCGGCCCGGGGCACGGCATCGCCGAATCCGATTTCAGGGTATTGGGGGTACTCCTGCATTTCACCCGTGCGCTCAAGGCGCTGTTGGTCGCGCAGTTTGACCCGGCACAAGTTGAGCACAGCGTCCTGCATGGCTGTAAGCACCTTTTGACCACGTCCAGTTTTTTCACGCTGGAACAACGCTGTCACGATGCCCAGCGCCAGATGCAATCCGGTGCCGCTGTCACCAATTTGCGCGCCTGTGACCAGGGGAGGGCCATCGTCAAAACCGGTGGTGGATGCTGCCCCCCCCGCGCATTGCGCAACGTTCTCGTAGACCTTGCAGTCTACATACGGTCCAGGGCCGAATCCTTTGACTGACGCAAGAATGATGCGGGGGTTGATTTCCTGAATTCGCTCCCATGAAAAGCCCATGCGGTCAAGCGCCCCAGGTGCGAAGTTCTCAACCATGACGTCACATTGCTTGATCAACTCAACCAGAACTTCTTTGCCTTTGGGGTTTTTGGTGTCCAGCGTGATCGAGCGCTTGTTGTGGTTGAGCATGGTGAAGTACAGGCTGTCCGCATTCGGAATGTCGCGCAACTGGCCGCGTGTGGCGTCACCTTCCCCGGCTTTTTCGACCTTGATCACATCAGCACCAAACCAGGCCAGCAGCTGTGTGCAGGTGGGGCCAGACTGCACATGGGTGAAGTCAAGGATACGAACGCCGTCAAGTGCCTTACTCATGAAAACTCCGATTACGAAAAAAACGGCAGTTCACTGAGCCGTTAGATTGAAAAACGTTAAATTGTAGGGGCTTTGAGCCCATGAAAAAGGACTCCAAAAAAAACAGCGCCGTATGGGCGCTGTAGGAGTTGTTAGCTAGCCTGGTTGAGCAGGTTGACTAGACCGCCTTGGCGGCGTGCATGGCTGTAATTTGCTCTTGTGTGTATCCTAATTCTGCGAGTACCTGATCGGTGTGTTCGCCCAGCAAAGGGGACGCTGTGATTTCAGGTTTCAGGTCAGAGAATTTGATCGGGCTGCCGATGGTGAAGTAGCTGCCCCGGACAGGGTGAGGGACTTCCACAATGGAACCACTCTTGCGCAGCGACTCATCAACAAGCAGCTCTTTCATGGACAGAACCGGAGCGCAGGGGATATCAAACTTGCGGAAGATGTCCACGGCTTCGAATTTGGTCTTGTCTTTGATGAAGTCCTCAATCGTTGCGAAGATGTCCATGATGTGGGGCTGGCGGGCTTTGGGCGTGGTGTAGGCCGGATCGGTCTTCCATTCGGGTTTTCCCAGAGCATCGCAAATCGGCTCCCAAGCATGACCCTGTACGGTGAAGTAGATGTAGGCATTGGGATCAGTCTCCCAGCCCTTGCATTTCAAGATCCAGCCGGGTTGACCGCCACCGCCGGCATTGCCGCCGCGCGGTGTCACCTTGTCTGCGAAAGCTTCCATTTCGTGGGGGTACTGGGGATACTCCTCCAGGTAACCCAGGCGCTCCAAGCGTTGTTGGTCACGCATTTTGACGCGGCACAGATTGAGCACGGCATCCTGCATGGACACCGCAACCTTCTGACCTTTTCCTGTCTGTTGCCGGCCAATGTAGGCCGTCAGAATTCCGATAGCCAGATGCATGCCGGTGTTGCTGTCTCCCAAGGCAGCGGCAGAAATCGTGGGTGCAGAGTTCTCGCCCTTCCACCAGCCAGTGGTAGAAGCAGATCCACCTGCGCACTGCGCAACGTTCTCGTACACCTTGAGATCTTCGTAATGGTGGCCATCACTGAAGCCTTTGACTGATGCCAGGATCATGCCGGGGTTGAGTGATTGGATGTACTCCCAAGTGAATCCCATGCGATCAAGAGCGCCAGGCCCGAAGTTTTCGACCATCACATCTGATTCCTTGATGAGCCTTTCCAGGACTTCCTTGCCCTCTGGCTTTTTGGTGTCAAGGGTCAGGCCACGCTTGTTGCTGTTGAGCATGGTGAAGTAAAGCGCATCCGCTTCCGGAATGTCGCGCAACTGACTGCGAGTGACGTCGCCCGATCCGGGGCGCTCAACCTTGATCACGTCAGCGCCGAACCAGGCCAGCAACTGGGTGCATGCGGGACCGGCTTGCACGTGAGTGAAGTCGATAATTTTGATGCCTTTAAGCGGCTTGTTGGACATATTCATTTCTCCTGTTGAATAGCAATAAATAAGGGTTGGCGGACAGTTGACAAAAGCTTAGATTTTTTTGGCAGCCTGAGGGTTCAGACTGGTGATGCGGCCACTCTCCGTGCCAGCGGTTTCATCGATGACCGCGTTGATCAGGGTAGGTTTACCGGATCGGATGGCTTCATCAATGCCAGCTCGCAGTTCAGCCGGTGTGGTTGCGTAAACCCCGACGCCGCCAAAGGCCTGCATCATCATGTCGTAACGGGCATCTTTGACAAAAACGGTTGGGGCAACATCTTTTCCTCCGCTTGGGTTCACATCGATGCCGCGGTAGATACCGTTATTGTTCATGACGATCACGCATACAGGCAAGTTGTAGCGGCAAATGGTCTCTATTTCCATGCCGGAAAAGCCGAAGGCACTATCGCCCTCAACCGCGATCACCTGTTCACCAGTCACAACAGCTGCAGCCACAGCGAAGCCCATGCCTATGCCCATAATGCCCCAGGTGCCTACGTCAAGCCGTTTGCGTGGCTTGTACATGTTGACTATGCTTCGCGTGAAGTCAAGTGCGTTAGCCCCTTCGTTGACCAGAATGGCATCGGGTTGCTCTTTGATGACATCGCGAACCACCGCCAGTGCACTGTGAAAGTTCATGGGTGAGGGGTTCTTGGCCAGAGTCTCGGCCATCTTGGCAATATTCTTGCTGGTCCGTTCAAAAACTGCAGATGTCCATTCGGTCGGTGGCTTGGCCCAGTTGGATCCGATGCCCGTCAGCAGTGCAGAAACGCAGGATCCGATATCCCCTACCAGCGGTGCATCAATGGCCACATTGCTGTCAGCTTCCTGAGGCGAGATGTCAATTTGGATGTATTGTTGACCACCCCAGGCCTTGTGGTCTTTACCACCCCAGGTCTTGCCCTTGCCGTGCGAGAGCAGCCAGTTCAGGCGCGCACCAATCAGTAGCACGACGTCGGCTTCAGGCAGCACAAAAGAGCGTGCCGCAGAGGCCGACAGTTCGTGAGTATCCGGAAGAATACCTTTGGCCATGGACATGGGCAAATAAGGAATGCCTGTTCTTTCAACAAGTGCACGAATGTCATCATCCGCTTGGGCATAGGCAGCGCCCTTACCCAGAAGAATCAGTGGACGCTTTGCGCCTTTGAGCAAGTCAAGCGCGCGCTGGATTGCATCGGGCGCAGGTATCTGCTGTGGCGCGGCATCCACCACTTTGATCAAGGATGCCTTGCCCTCAGCAGCTTCCATGGTCTGGGCAAATAATTTCGCAGGCAGGTCCAGGTACACGCCGCCAGGACGGCCCGATACAGCAGCTCTGATGGCTCGTGCAATGCCCACGCCAATGTCTTGTGCGTTGAGCACACGAAAGGCGGCCTTGCACAGTGGCTTGGCGATGGCGAGTTGATCCATCTCTTCGTAATCACCCTGCTGCAGGTCGACGATCTCGCGCTCAGAGGAGCCGCTGATCAAAATCATCGGGAAACAGTTGGTGGTGGCGTTGGCCAAGGCGGTGAGACCGTTCAGAAAACCAGGAGCAGAAACGGTCAGGCAGATGCCTGGCTTTTGCGTTAAGAATCCGGCTGCTGCGGCTGCGTTGCCCGCGTGTTGTTCGTGACGGAAAGAGATCACACGCATACCTTCGGCCTGTGCCATTCGGGTCAGATCTGTGATGGGGATCCCGGGAACACCAAAAATAGTGTCGATTCCGTTGAGTTTGAGTGCATCGATGACCAGGTGAAATCCATCGATCTGATCAGTGGTGTGAGCTTGATTCGTCATGTTGAAATGTCTCAGGTTTCGTATACTTTGTTGGGTGGCGTTATCATAGTAGTGCGTTAAGTCGCCGCCCTTGACCGGGGTCAAGTTTTCAAATTGCCGACTTGCGCAAACGACAGAAGCGCTCTACCCAGATTCAAAAGATTTATCTGCCAGCATTCATGTCCTCTGTTTCTGTGCCAGTGTGTAAACACCCCGATTCAAATATCATCCGGGTCCAGTTGACGCAAAATATTGTGCTCAAGGAGATGTCCGAGCAAGCCAGCAGGGAACTTGAGCCACTGCTCGAAGTTGTGGACTGCAACAAAGGTGATTTTTTATTGCACCAGGGTGTACACGAGATGGGGCAGTATTTCGTACTGGACGGCATCCTCAAGCGTGTGGTTACAAACAGCATGGGCAAAGAAATGATTCTTCGCTTTGCGGATGAACGCGACATGGAAACCAGTTATGCCGCCTGGTGTCTCAAAACCCCGACGCCCTACAACATTGTTTCTGTGACCAAATCCCGGGTGGCCAAATTGTCCATGCCCCAGTGGATAGCATTTCTGGATCGCCATGGCGACATGAAAAAAGCATTTGAGTATTCAGTGATGCATCACATGAGCGAAATCATGGCCCACACCATCACACTTCATTTGCTTGACGCCCCAGGCAGGGTGCATCGCTTTTTGCGCAAGCACCCCGATCTGTTTGACAGAATTCCGAAAAAAGAATTAGCTGCTTACTTGAATTTGTCAGCTGAAACACTAAGCCGGCTCAAGCAGAGAGGAAAGATCTGATCCACTCTGCTTAGTCAACCGGTCGATCAGCTGCAAACTCATCCTTTTTGGGTGGGCGAATCAAGGCTAAAGCGCGCGAGATCAGGGGCCAGAACAGCAGGATCAGGGCCAGTGTGGTGATGCTTCCAACCAGACCGTTGGAGTACATGATCGACATTTCGCCCTGAGAGAGAAGCATGGACTGACGGAAGGAGTCTTCAGCCTTGTCTCCCAGCACCAGAGCCAGTACCTTAGGCGCCAAGGGGTAGTCCAGTTTCTTGAAAAGATAGCCCATCAGACCGAACACCAGCATGAACCAGATATCGAGCATCGCGCTGTGAACGGTGTAGGCTCCAATCGCACAAATCACAATGATTACCGGGGCGATGATCGAGAAGGGGATGCGCAGGATACTGGCAAATAAGGGCACTGTGGTCAGCACCACGACCAAGCCCACCAGATTGCCCAGGTACATGCTGGCAATCAAGCCCCAGACAAAATCTTTTTGCTCCACAAACAGCAAAGGTCCGGGCTGAAGGCCCCAGATCAGCAAGCCACCCAACAAGACTGCGGCCGTGGGAGAGCCTGGAATACCCAGGGCAAGCATGGGAAGCAGTGCAGCCGTACCGGCGGCGTGGGCGGCGGTCTCCGGAGCGACGACGCCCTCCAGTTGACCGCTACCGAATTTCGAGCCGTCTTTGGACATTTTCTTGGCCAGGCCGTAACTCATGAAAGAGGCCGGAGTGGCACCTCCAGGCGTGATCCCCATCCAGATACCAATGAGCGAGCTGCGGATGGATGTCATCCAATATTGAGGCAATTTCTTCCAAGTGGCCAGCACGACCTTTGCATCAATCTTGGCACTTTTCCCCTTGAATGCGAGGCCTTCTTCCATGGAGAGCAAAATTTCGCCGATGCCAAACAGACCGATCACAGCGATCAGGAAGTCAAATCCGCGCATTAACTCGGTGATGCCGAAGGTCAGGCGTAACTGGCCTGTGACGGTATCCATACCCACCGTGGCCAACGCAAATCCCAGTGTCATGGAGGCCAGAATCTTGAAGGGTGACCCTTTGCCCATACCGACAAAACTGCAGAAGGTCAGCAGATAGACCGCGAAGAACTCGGGTGGGCCGAACTTGAGCGCAAATTTTGCGACCAGGGGGGCCAAGAAAGTGATCATGACCACCGCAACAAAGGCCCCGATGAAAGACGAGGTGAACGCACCGGTTAGTGCGGCACCTGCGTGGCCTTGCTGTGCCATCGGATAGCCGTCAAAGGTGGTTGCCACGGACCAGGGCTCACCGGGAATATTGAACAGAATAGACGTGATGGCCCCTCCAAACAAGGCGCCCCAGTAAATGCAAGACAGCATGATGATGGCCGAGGTGGGTGACATTGTGAATGTCAGGGGCAGCAAAATAGCCACGCCGTTGGCTCCACCCAGTCCGGGGAGTACGCCTATGAGTACACCCAGAATAATTCCTACAAACATCAGCAGAATATTCATGGGGGTCAGAATGACCGCAAATCCATGAAACAGTGAATTCAGTTCTTCCATCTTTTAACTCCGTGAGCGGATATTGAAATTTAATAACCCAGGAAGCTCAGAGGCTCGAACTTTCCCTTGAACAAGGGAACTTTGAACCAGACTTCAAACATCATGAAGAAAAGGGTGTTGACGCAGCCAGCGACCACCACACTCTTGATCCAGGAGTACTTGCCCAAGATCACCATGAACGCAGCAATGTAGATTGCAGAAGCAACGTAGATGCCGAGGAACTGAATCCCCACCACATAAACACAGGCGGGCAGGAGCACTGAAAGAACCCTGCCAAGTTGCTCCTTGTCGACAAAAATGGCTGTATCTTTTTTCTTGCCCATCAAGGCCTGATAAAGAATACCTAGCCCTGATACTGAAAGTATCAGTCCAATATAAAAAGGAAAGTATCCCGACCCAGGGCCATCGCTGGTCCATTCGGCACCCAGCTTGCGACTGCCATACAAAACAACACCGCCACACAGGATAATGAAACAGGCAACAGTCGCATCAACGAGATGTGTTGAAACGCCGCTACGGCTAGCTTCAGATGACTCTGAGCTGGATTCCATGGGGAATACTCCTAGGTAAGTTCAAAAATTGACGGTCGAGGGACAAAACTCAGGACTGCGAGTCGTGCCCCTCGAACGGACCTCAAAGCGGTGATGACTGGCTTTATTTGGCCAGGAAACCGGCTTCCTTCATCAAGTCAAGATGTGTTTTTTCAGCAGTGGTGAGCCACTTTGAAAAATCAGCGCCGGTCAGGAAAGTCTGGTTGAACGCGCCTTTTTCCATAAACTCTTTCCAGTCAGAGGTGGCGCGAACCTTGTTGAAAAGATCCACGTAGTATTTCAGTTGGTCTGGCGTTGCGCCCGCTGGCATGAAGATGCCGCGCAACATGACGTAATCGGTCTCAACACCGGCCTCTTTGCAAGTTGGAATGTCGAACCAGGATTGCGTGTCGGTGACTTTGGTTTTGTAGGGCATGCGTTCATCGTCAAACACACACAGGGGTGTGAGCTTGCCGGCACGCCACTGCGCCACGGCCTCAATCGGATTGTTGACGCTGGAGTCAATATGCTTGCCCACCAGTTGGACAGCCACATCACCGCCGCCCTTGAAAGGGATGTAAATGAACTTTGTGCCAGTGGCTTTTTCAAGACCCACAGTCAGAATCTGGTCTTCCTGTTTAGAGCCTGTGCCCCCCATTTTCATTTTGTTGGGGCCTGCTGCTTTGACGGCAGCAATGTACTCCTTGGCGGTCTTGTAGGGAGCTTCTGCGTTGGTCCACAAAACAAACTGATCCAGTGCCAGCATCGCCACGGGAGTCATGTCTTTCCAGTTGAAGGGTACGCCTGTGGCCATGGGTGTGGTGAACAGGTTGGAAAGGGTGATGATGATTTTGTGCGGATTGCCTTTGGCGTCTTTCACGTCCAGAAAACCTTCAGCGCCAGCGCCACCTGATTTGTTGACCACAATCATCGGCTCCTTCATCAATTTATTCTTGATGATCACGCCTTGGATGAACCTGGCCATCTGGTCAGCGCCGCCGCCCGTGCCTGCAGGAACAACAAACTCAACCGGTTTGGTAGGTTCCCAGTTGGCTGATGCCGTCGTTGTTGCCAGCATGGCTGCGGCGGCCACAACGCCGAGTGCAACTTTTAAAAAACCAGATTTCGCATTTGTCTTGTAGATCGATTTCATGAATGTCTCCTGAAAATAAGTTTTTGTGAAAAAAGCCGTGAACCCAGCGACTACTTGTATTTTGATTGGCCGCATGGTCGATCCAACACCTTGGATTTCTCTTGACGCGCGTCAATTTTTTTAAATTAAGCGCCCAAATAAGGGTTAATGCCTACGAGGCGGAAAGTCGGACGTGACCCTTAGATTTCAACATCGTAACCTCGAGCAATTTGACCATGCCATAAGTGGTGTCAATGTGAGGCGTTGGCGTCTGGGTCAGCCGTCCAAGCTCAACCACAGACCCTACCAAAGCATCGATTTCCGGGGCTTTCCCAGCCTCAATGTCCTGCAACATGGAGGTTTTGTGGGCACCAACCTTCTCAGCGCCTTCGATGCGTTTTTCAAGGCTGACGCGAAAGGTGATGCCCAGCTTCTGGGCGATCTCCTGGGCTTCACGCATCATGTTGGCGGCTATCTCCCGCGTCAGCGGGTTCTGACAAATATCGACCAGGGTGGAATGTGTCAGGGCACTGATGGGGTTAAAGGTCAGGTTGCCCCAGAGTTTGAGCCAGATTTCAGAACGGATGTTGTCCAATACCGGTGATTTAAGTCCCGCCTTGATGAAGCAGGCAGAAACCTCAGTGGCGCGCTCGGAAATTGACCCATCGAGTTCGCCAACCGGGAATCGCTCGCCTTCAATGTGTCTGACTACACCGGGCGCGATTAGCTCAGCTGCCGGGTAGACCACGCAGCCCAGGACACGCTCGGGCGGGATTTTTTTGAGGATTTCACCGGTCGGGTCGACGCTCTTGACTTGACTGCCGGCCAGCTCGCCGCCGTGCTTGTGAAAGTACCAATAAGGAATGCCGTTTTGCATGGTCACCACGACTGTTTTGGGGCCAAACAGATGATGTACATCGTTGACAACCGCTTCGAGTTGATTGGCTTTGAGCGCAATGATGACCACATCCTGCGGGCCCGTTTCGGGGTAATTGTTGCTGGCCTTGACATTGTTGGCGACGAGTTCCACCCCGTCATGGGTGATGAGCTTCATACCGTTCTTTTGTATGGCCTCTAAATTAGCGCCACGCACCATGAAGGTGACGTCTTCGCCCGACAGGCCAAGCTTTGCTCCGACGTAGCCCCCGATGCCACCAGCCCCGATGATTGCAATTTTCATGTCATTTTCCCAAGTTTAAAAATCATTCAAAGCGGTTGGTTAAGGTGCCAATTCCCGCAATTTCGACCGAAACCGTGCTGCCAGGCTTCATGGAGCCAACGCCTAAAGAGGTGCCACAAAGAATGATATCGCCAGGAAATAGCGTCATATCCAGCGAAATCAGGCTGACCAGCTGGGTGGTTGAAAAACGCATGTCGCTGATCGGGTATTTCTGGCGCACATCGCCGTTGAGAATTGTTGTAACGACCAGGTTGTTTGGGTCCAGGCCGGTAGCCACTGCAGGCCCGATCGGACAAAAGGTGTCGAACCCCTTGGACCTGACCCACTGCGCAAATGTGGCGTCGCGATTGAGGATGTCTGCATGAGTGACATCATTGGCGCAGGTGTAGCCAAAGATAAAGCTGGCAGCTTGGGATTCATTGACGCTCTTGCATGTTTTGCCGATGACGATACCCAACTCTCCCTCAAAGACGACTTTTCCGTCGGCGCTGGGTTTGCGGATCGTCTCCTGCGGATTGAGGTAAGCGTTGGGGGACTTCAAGAAGTACAAGGGTTCGGGAGGGTCTTGCAATTTGAGCTTTTCGGCCAACGCCATGAAGTTGTTCCACAAGGCAATGACTTTGCCGGGCTGGGTCGGCATCAAGAGTTTGACATCACTCAATGCAACAGTTTTTCCGGTATCAGTTGCACCATTGAACATATCACCAGAGTGAATACGAATAGTTTCATCGTCAAGGATTCCAAACAAAACGGTGTTGGAAAGCTCGAACCGGACCCAACGTTGCGACATCTCAATCCTTTTTTAAAATACGCTCTCTAAGAGTGACCAAACGATTAACGGCTCTTTGTTTTCATCCTGGCCATGAATAATAGATGCTCGGGCCTTTTAGGTGTCTAGCGCCAGTTCCAGCCCGAATTCCAGGACGTAATCCGCTGCCGATAGTTTTTTCCCGCCTTCAGCTTTCAGCTTCAGGATTTCTATCATCCCGCCCTGGGCATTAACGAAAATGGCGTTGTCCGTGATCGATGCTATTTCGCCTGGCTTACCCTTGACGGCTGAAAAGGTTCTACTCACATGCTTTCGACACTCATAAATGGAAACCTGTTGACCGGCCAGTGTTGTCCAGGCCCCGGGTGCGGGGTTGCAGGCACGAATCAGGTTGTAGACCTGATCGACATGGTTGGCCCAATTAATCCTGGCCTCCTCGGTGCGAAACCAGCCCTCATAACTGGCCTGGGACTCATCTTGAACGAGCTCGGTATGTTTGCCGGCTACCACCAGGTCAGCGGCCTCCAGCAGAGCCGCTACCCCGAGCGGGAAAAGTGAATTGAAATAAACGCTGCCTAAAGTGTCATCCGGTCCGATGACGCAAGTTTTCTGCAAAATCACAGGCCCTTCATCCAGCCCGTCCGTCGGCCTGAATATGGTCAGGCCGGTTTTGTCGTCGCCCCTGGCAATGGGCCAATTGATCGAGGAGGGTCCCCGGTATTTGGGCAGCAGTGAAGGATGAAACTGAATGGTTCCATGCTTGGGTATGGACACCAGGTTTTGAGGTACAAACTGAAGAACATAAGCCATCACGCCGATGTCTGCATTCAGTTCTCTCAGGGTTTGTGCCGCCTCCTCGCCTTTGAGGCTGGGAAACTGAAACACAGGCAACCCCAAAGCTGCGGCGGCAACACGTAATGCATCTGGTTTCTCCGTAGGCTTTTCAGGTTTGCAAAAAACACCCACGATGGTGTCTCCCCGAGCGACAAAAGCCTCAAGTGCGGCCTTACCAAAATCCTGCTGACCGATGAATGCGATTCTCATGCTGACATGCTCCGTGTTTGGTGTGGTGCTCAGGGTGTAATTTATCTCAGGAAAAAGTAGGCCGCCATGCCGTACAAAAGCATGGCAAATGTGCGTTTGAGGGGGCGGATGTCCATTCGGTGAGCGGTACGCGCACCCAATGGCGCTGTGCTCATGCTGGCCATTGACATGATGAGCAAGCCCGGCAGATAAATGTAGCCCAAAGCGCCAGCAGGCATTTCAGGCAGACCCTGGCCGGCCCAAATGTAGCCCAGTGTTCCAGCCAGAGCAATTGGAAAGCCCAAAGCGGAAGAGGTGCCCACCGCTTGATGAATTTTAATGTTGCACCAGGTCATGAAAGGCACTGACAAGAAGGCACCACCCGCACCCACCAGGCTGGAAACCAGCCCGATCAACCCGCCCATGCTAAGCATGCCCACTGGTGGTGGCAAACTGCGACTGGGTTTTGGTTTGCGCTCGAGCAGCATTTGCGTGGCAAAAAACGCGACAAAACAGCCAAATACGGTGCCAAGCACCTTGCTTGGCAGGGCCGATGCGATTTGTGAACCCAGCAATGAGCCCAGGATAATTCCCGGCGACAAGGTTTTGACAACCGGCCAGAGCACAGCTCCTTTTTTCTGATGTGCCCGAAGCGAGGATAAGGAGGTAAAGCAGATGCTGGCCAGAGAAGTGGCCACGGCCATCTTGAGCACGTATTCAGGAGGAAAGTTCTTGCCGGTCAGAATAAGGGCCATGAATGGCACCATGATCATGCCGCCGCCAATGCCCAGCAAACCAGCCAGAAAGCCACCCACCGAGCCCATGAGCAGGAACTCAACTATCAACAGGGGTTCGAGGTTCATTGAGATAAAGTGTGTCTGCAAGTGCCGTCAGACCGGCATCCTGAACCGGGGTTCAGGTGGGCGAGGTCAGCATTGGCTTTGGGTTCATCTAACGCGAGATGATCACGCCAGCCAGGCGATTTTCCAAGCCCGGGCTCTATGAGCATTGGTTCAAGGAAATATAAAGCCTGACGACACCGCAGACACGGATGATTGTAGGCGCATCATTCAAAGCAGGCGACCATCTTCGCCAAGAGCCTTATCAAGGCGCTCCAACAAGGACAAGAGGAGTGCATCGCTTTCATCCATCGATTGGGCAGGTGTATCTTGGGATGTTGCAGGGGCTGTATGCGTTACAACGGATGCTTTTTCGGTCAGTTCAAAGGCCAAGTTCAGCGAGGCCAGAACAGCAATACGGTCACGCGCCTTGATTTTTCCTTTGTCACGGATCTTGCACATGGCGTCGTCCACGCGTGCAACCGCTTCGAGCAGGCGAGACTCGCCACCTTCGGGACAGCCCAGGAGATAGCGTTGCCCCATGATTTGGACTTCGAGTTGGTTCATTCCTGACCTTTGTTGGACTCTTGAGCCGTCGCATCCGACAGCCGCACCAGCAGGGAGTCCACCCGGGCGCGCGCAGCGCTCAAGCGGGATTTCAATGAATCCCGCTCGCTTGTCGTGGTCTCAAGTTGGGATGCCAGCAAGGCATTGGTGCGCTGCAATTCTTCATACCGCACCAGCAAACGCTCAACGCGATCGATGACTTGCTCAATATTGGTGAATTTTGCCATCGGCTCATTGTAGGGTTTGAAAAGCCGTTCTCAAGGTAAACTGGGCGCGTTGGTGCTCGCGGTGTGGTTCACACGCTGCAGTTCAACGGGAAGCAGGAGGGATAAGCTGGTCACAGCCATCCTCACCTGCGCTGCCCCCGCAACGGTCAATGGACGGGTCATTTCAGACTCGGCTTTCATCAATCAGCCACTGGGTGCCTTGAACAAGCACCTGGGAAGGCGATGAAGGTTTGCTCCACTAGCCCGGATACCGGCCAACACAGTGGTTGCGCGTTCGCGTGCAGCCGTTACGCTCATGCCCTGGCGGGGAAGCCGGGGAGAGTTTTTTTCGGCTTACTTTCATGAACATCTTGATTTCATCGACTCGTCTGGCGTTGCTTGGCTTCTGTTCGCTTTTATCTCTGAACTCCTTGGCGCAAATAAATTCATTGAAAGATATCGTTGTTTCCGCCTCCCGTTTTGAAGAACCCCGATTGACCGCCCCGACGGCGATTCAAGTGATTACGCAGGAGGATATCCGGCACTCGGGTTCTACGTCGCTGCCCGATGTGTTCATGATGCTCGCAGGGGTCAATGTACGAAGTCTTTCAGCAGGCCAGTTGGGTATCAATTCAGCGGTTGATTTGGGTGGTTTCGGACCTACAGCAACGCAAAACACCTTGATCCTGCTTGATGGACGCCGTCTCAACCCGATTGATTCCTCAGAAATCGTTTGGAGTGACATTCCTTTGTCGTCTGTTCAACGCATTGAAATAGTGCCCGGTGCAGCAGGTGTCCAGTATGGTTCAGGAGCCACTGGGGGTTTGATCCATATCATTACCAACGACAGAAGATCGGATCGAACCCAAGCGGGTGTTCGGTTCGGCTCCTTTGGTACGGCGCTGATTGACTTCAATCTGGATCGACAGATCGAAGATCTGTCCCTTAGTCTGGTTGCCGGTGCAGCCAAGTCTGATGGTTGGCGGGAAAATTCGCAAGCCAAGAGTCAGAATCTTGCCCTTAAGCTCAAGCAAAGCCTTGGCAGCCAAGGCTATGTTTTTGCTGAGGTTTTACTTGCGCAGCAGATCAATGGCTTTCCGGGGGGCGTCTTGGGCAAGGTGGGCGAGGGCAATCAACAGGTCGTCAAATTTAACAACCTAGGTTCTGAAAACAAACTGAACCAATCCGGCTTGCGCGTGGGCGGTTTTACCACCCTATCTGCTCGAACCACCCTGGATATAGACCTGACGTTTGGGAAAAAAACCAGCACATTTAATCAGCCTTACAACGATACGGCTGACTCCTTGGCCGGCTTTTTTGTCAGCGGTGCTGGCGTAAGCAAGTTGACCGGTGACACGGTCAGCTTTTCACCTAAGTTTCGCACCGAATACACCAATGGCATATCGCTGGTTTACGGCTACGACTTCTCGAAATCCAATCAGAACGGTGCCAACACGTTCGGCCCTTTGGTGCAGCAATACATTCTCGCCAATCAAGGCGCAGGCACGTTTGATTACAAAGGCAATATTCTCATCGACCAACAATCTGTCCAGTTGATGAACCAGTCTTTGTATGTCATGACACGACTGCCTTTGAATCAGCAATGGGACTTCACAGCAGGTATCCGCCGGCAAATTCAAAGCTACGACACTTCCGATCTCAATAAAACTGTCGGTTTTGCGCAAGTTGCTTCTGGAGCTTTCGGTAGCAATGCACATGAACTTGCTCTGAATCACAAACTGAGTCATACAAGCCGCACCTATCTCCGCTTCAGTCAGTCCTACCGTTTTGCCAACACCGACGAATACTGGGGATTTGACACCAATGGGAATCGAGCTTTTTCCGGGGAACTGCTTCCCCAAATCAGCAAATCTTACGAGCTGGGGTACGACCTGAAAAATACCCGTCACCAGATCACCGCCGTGGTCGGGCAATCGGTAACTCAGGATGAAATTCGCTACAACCCGACCTTGTTCAGAAACTCTAATTTGACCGACAACGTTTTCAGAACCAGTGCCTCTCTGAACTGGTCTGTTCAAGTGCTTTCTAAAAGCCGTTTGAACATGGGTGCTCGTTTTCAGAGGGCCGAATATCTGACCGGGGCTTATGCTGGTCAGGCCTTAGGTCTGGTTCCCACCTCGATATTTAACTTGGGGTGGATTCAAGCCCTGAATGATAGAACCCGAGCCGGTGTGCAAGTGCTCCATGTTTCAAAGCAGAACTACGATGCTGATCCGGGGACCGTTCCTACACTCTCACAAATTCCGGCCTACACAACAGCTGACGTCTTTTGGGCGCGTACATATGGCAAGCTTGATACCAAGCTGAGTCTCAAGAACTTGACTGGCTCAACCTATGCGGCTTATGGCGGTTATGGTTTTGTTTCTTTGCCCGGTGGATCTGGCGCCAACAGTTACTACTACTACCCCTCAGATCCTCGGGCCGTCTATTTATCCATGACCTACCGTTTTTAAGCGATGGTGAAAGACCACAGCCCCCAACGCATCATCTGCCTGACCGAGGAAACCACGGAGTGGCTTTACTTGCTCGGGGCGGAGGCGCGCATTGTGGGTATCTCGGGCTATACCGTCCGTCCGCCCAGGGCGCGACAGGAAAAGCCTCGGGTGAGTGCGTTTTTGAGCGCCAAGATCGATAAGATTCTGGCGCTCAAGCCTGATTGCGTTTTTGGTTTTTCCGACTTGCAGGCTGATATTGCCGCTGCGCTGATTCGTCAGGGCATTCAGGTCACGGTGTTCAACCAGCGCAGCGTGGCCGAAATTTTTTCGATGATGTTTCAGGTGGCGGGCATGGTCGGTCAGGGACAGCAGGCTTTGGCGCTGATCGCAGACATGCATCAACGTCTGCAGGCGATCGAAGTCACAGCCCGCAGCCTGCCCCGCAGACCCCGGGTTTACTTTGAGGAGTGGGATGAGCCGCACATCAGCGCCATTCGATGGGTGTCTGAGTTACTCGGTATTGCTGGCGGCGACGATTGTTTTTCTGAGCTCAGTATGGAGTCTTTGGGAAAAAACCGCATCATTCCAGACAGTGACGAGATCGTCCGGCGCAACCCGGACATCATCATCGGCTCTTGGTGCGGCAAAAAGTTCAGGGCAGAAAAAGTGGCAGCGCGCCCGGGCTGGCATGCCATCAGTGCGGTTAAAAACAAGCAATTGTTTGAGATCAAGTCAGCCGATATCCTGCAACCTGGCCCGGCAGCGCTAACCGATGGCGTTGCGCAATTGCACCGCATCGTCATGGACTGGGGCGCAACGGTCGCGCAGGCTTCATGATGCGTTTTTTCAAGCATTTTGCGCGTGGGGGTTTGATCGTTGCCTTGTTGTTTGGTCTACCCGTTCAAGCCATTCAGGTTCGGGATGACCGTGGCCTAGACCAATTTTTTGCCCAGGCACCGCAACGCATTGTCAGTTTGCTGCCTTCGCTGACTGAAACCGTCTGTGTACTGGGTGCCTGCAAGCGGCTGGTGGGCACAGACCGCTATTCCGACTATCCGCAAGAAGTCAAGAGTCTTGTCAAGGTAGGCGGCGGGCTAGACCCTAATATTGAATCAATTGTTGCGTTGCGCCCTGAGGTGGTGCTGATGGCCAGTTCCCCCCGATTGGTCGAACGCCTAGGCAGTTTGGGTATACGGGTGCTGGTGTTGGAACCCAAAACCCATGCCGATGTGCGCCGTGTGCTCGAAACTCTGGGTACTTTGCTGCAGGTGCCCGATGCCCAAGGCATTTGGCGCGGAATCGATGCTGACCTGACCAATGCAGCCCACAGCCTAACCGGCCAGCGTCAAAAACGGCGTGTGTATTTTGAGGTGAATCGCGGGCTGTATGCCGCCAGTGAGTCCTCTTTCTTGGGGGAGACTTTGACCCGACTGGGCGTGAGCAATATTGTCCCGGCTGGCTTGGGTGCTTTCCCCAAGCTCAACCCGGAGTTTGTAGTCCGGGCTGATCCCGACTTGATCATGGCGGGTAAGGCGGATTACCCCGAATTCATCGCAAGGCCGGGCTGGCGCGGGATGCAAGCCATCCGCAAGGACCAGGTGTGTGTTTTTAGCCAGCAGCAGCTGGATGTGCTCTTGCGGCCCGGTCCGCGCTTGGCTGAAGGTGCACGCCTGATGGCCACATGCATTCAGGACAAAGCGCCATGACACACCTATCACAGCGCGCCGTGGCCATTAGGCTGGTTGGTCTTCTGCTGCTGATCATTGTGGTTCTGGTGCTGCTCAGTTTGCTGATTGGCAGTACCGGAGAAACCCACGTACGCAATCTGTTTGACGAAGCCGTCAGCCGGCAAATCGTTTGGGATATCCGGCTGCCCCGGGCTCTGGGGGCAGGGCTGGCTGGTGCCTTGTTGGGCTTGGCGGGTTCCTTGGCTCAGGGTCTGTTTCGCAATCCGCTGGCTGACCCTTATCTGCTTGGCAGCGCGTCCGGTGCCAGCTTGGGGGTGGCGTTGGCGCTGTTGGGCGCTTCTCACGCGACAGTTGTCTCGGGCCTGTCCTTGAGAGAGGCTACTGGTTCTTGGCTCTTGACTTTGGGGTTGACGGGGGCCGCTTTTACGGGCGCTATGCTGGCGGTTCTGCTCACCCTGTTCCTGGCGCGTGGCGTACACAACAGCATTCGTCTGCTGCTGGCAGGTGTGGTGGTGGGTGTTGTGCTGGGTGCCGTGACATCGCTGGTGTTGCTACTGGCCCCCGAGGCCTTGCAGTCCATGCAGGCTTTTATGCTCGGTTCCACCTCATATCTGGACCGATCTGCATGCCTGCAAATGGCAGTGGTCTGGTTGCTGTGCATGATCCTGAGCTGGCTGCTGAGTCCGGTGCTCGATGGCCTGGCCTTGGGTGAGTCTACGGCTGCCAGCCTGGGGCTGCCGCTGCTACCCATGCGGGCTGTTCTGGTTGGCGTGTTGGCACTTGCGACCGGCACAGCGGTTGCTCAAACCGGTTTGATTGCTTTTGTCGGCCTGGCCGCACCGCATCTGGTGCGCGCCTTCATCAAGACCACGCATGGTTGGCTGCTGCTATTGTCCAGTCTTATGGGATGTGTTTTGTTGCTGTCGGCAGATGTGCTGGCGCGCTGGCTGATTGCGCCGCTTGAGTTGCCGGTCGGTGTTGTGACGGCAGTGCTTGGCGGCGGCTATTTGTTGTGGCTGATGCAGCGCGCTGACCCGGTGAAAAACCACGGGACGAGGTGGTGATGAGTCTTATTAATCCGACAGTGAAGACCTCGGTTGCTTCAAATTCTATAGCTATAGAAGCCAGGGATATAGGGGTTAAGCTGGGAAAAGTTCAGGTACTTCATGGCCTCAGCCTGACGATTCCTGCCCGGCGTTGGACCACTATCGTCGGTCCAAACGGGGCCGGTAAGTCTACTTTGCTCAAGGTGCTGGCCGGCTTGCTGGCGCACACCGGCACGGTAGCGCTTGACGGTCAGCCTCTGGACTGGTTGGATGGCCGGTCACGGGCGCGCCAACTCGCCTGGCTGGGTCAGAATGAAGCCAGTGCCGATGACCTGACCGTGTATGACGTGGCCATGCTCGGGCGGTTGCCGCACAAGCCATGGCTGGCCCCTGCGGGTCCCGCTGACCATGAGGCTGTCAGGCAAGCGCTAGCTGCCACCCAGGCCTGGGACTGGCGAGCACGCACGCTAGGCCAACTTTCTGGCGGTGAACGCCAGCGCGTCTTGCTCGCCCGCGCTCTGGCGGTGCAAGCTCAGGTCCTGCTGATGGATGAACCGCTGGCCCATCTGGACCCGCCGCACCAGGTGGACTGGCTGCAGCTGATGCGCGCGCTGGTGGCTCAGGGCAAAACAGTGGTCAGCGTGCTGCATGAAATTACCCTGGCTTTGCAGGCCGACGAGATGGTTGTCATGGCGCAAGGGCGTGTGATTCACCAGGGAGCCTGCAACTTGCCAGGTACGCATCAGGCGGTTCAAGCTGTTTTTGACAACCGCATTGAGATTCATGCGCTCTCTGGTGGCGCCACAAACTGGGTGGCTTTGCCCAGAATACACATTTGACAGTCATGACACTTCATTCCTCGTATCCGGTCCTGGACGATCTTGCCAACCTTGATTTGCAGCAGCGTCTGCAGCACAAGCTGAACCAGAAAACCAAACCCCTGGGCTCGCTGGGACGGCTTGAAACCCTGGCGTTGCAGCTTGGACTGATCTTGGGCACAGACATGCCAGAACTGCTTCACCCGCAAATGCTGGTGTTTGCGGGTGACCACGGCCTGACCGCGCGCGGCATTTCAGCTTTTCCAAGTGATGTGACCTGGCAGATGGTGGAGAACTTTCTGGCCGGTGGTGCCGCTGTGAGCGTACTGGCGCGCCAACATGGTTTGGCTTTGACGGTGGTGGACTGCGGGGTCAGGCACGACTTTCTGGCTGGTTTGCCAGCTGGCAGCCAGCGTCGTGGTTTGCAAGTTCACAAGGCCATTGGAGCGGGTCAGGGGACGGCAGACGCATCCCTCTCCCCCGCAATGACGTCCCTGCAATGCCAACAAGCTGTCCAGCATGGTATTGAGTTGGTTCGCGCCTTGCCGGGCAACGCTGTTTTGCTGGGCGAGATGGGTATCGGCAACACCTCGTGTGCTTCCATGCTGCTCTCACGTTTGGGTGGTCTGGATATTGCCGAATGCACCGGAGCAGGTACCGGGCTGGATCCACAAGCTGTCCAGCGCAAAACCGCTGTGCTGCGCGAGGTGCTGCAACTGCATGCGACTGCTCAAGAGCCCCTGGTTGCTCTGGCGGCCTTGGGCGGTTTTGAGATTGCGACCATGGTGGGTGCAGTGCTGCAGGCCGCGAAGGAGCGCCGAGTGGTCGTTGTAGACGGCTTTATTGCCAGCAGTGCGGTACTGGTCGCCCATGCTTTGGAGCCGCTGGTGCTGCAGCGTTGTGTCTTTGCACATCGCTCGGGAGAACGCGGCCACGAATTCATGCTGCAGCACTTGGGCGTACAGGCACTCCTGGACATGGGTTTGCGTTTGGGCGAGGGCTCGGGTGCTGCGTTGGCCTGGCCGCTGTTGCAGTCGGCCTGTTCGATCCTGCGCGAGATGGCGAGTTTCGAGACCGCGGGAGTTTCCTCAAAAACCCAGACGGCAATCAAGTCCTGACAACCCAGACCACTATTCCAGCAACTGCTTAGCGCATCCAAACCCATGCTTCAATTCATTCGCCACTACCTGCTGGCAGTGCAGTTTTTTACACGCCTTCCCATTACCGGGCGGCTGGCTCAATGGGTGGGCTACAGCCCGGCCATGCTGCGTGCCAGTGCGGCGCACTTTCCAGGCATAGGTTGGCTTGTAGGTATGGTTGCCGTGCTGGTCTTTGCCGCCGCCAGCCTTTGCTTGCCGGATACCGATTCCACGCCGCTGGTGGCCGCTGTCCTGAGTACGGTGGCCACGATCTTGTTTACCGGGGCTTTTCATGAGGATGGACTTGCCGATGTAGCTGACGGCATTGGTGGCGCTTTTGATCGGGATCGCGCCTTGGAGATCATGAAGGACTCCCGGCTGGGGACTTATGGCGTGCTGGCGCTGGTGCTGGCGGTCATGGCAAAGGTTTCCTTGTTGACCTTGCTTGGCGGCATCAGCCTGCAGCTGGCCTGCATAGCCCTCTTTCTGGCACATGTGTTTTCGCGCATGCTGCCTCTGCTGGTGATCTCAACCATGGTCCACGTGGGTGATACAGCCACCTCCAAATCAAAACCCCTGGCCGAGCAGATCAGCCTGACCGGTTTGCTGGTTGCCAGTATTTGGTGTTTGATGGCTTTTGCCATGATTCTGTATGTATTTGATGATATGGATTTGATAGCGCCCGTGATGGTAGGGGTGTGTGCCGCTGTCCTGGCCTTGGGCTGGATGTGGCGTATGTTTGCGCGGCGTTTGCAGGGTTTTACCGGGGACTGTCTAGGGGCTACGCAGCAGGTGTGTGAAGTGGCTTTTTACCTCGGCCTGACACTGGGTGTGGGCTTGTGGCTGGATCATCCAGGGCTTGCCGGAGCTGCAAGGCCTGTGATTTGAGTTAAGCGCGATGAAGCTCTGGTTGTTACGCCATGCACAACCGCTCATTGACACGGGCATTTGCTACGGTGCTACGGATGTCGCGGCCGACACAGTAGCCACAGAAGCCACAGCGATGGCATTTGCGCAACTGGTACCCCAATTCCTCACGGTTTCGACTTCGCCGCTACAAAGATGTGAGCAATTAGCTGAAGCCCTAAAAGGGCTTAGGCCGGATTTGACGATTAGGCAAGACATACGGCTTGCTGAAATGGACTTTGGTTGCTGGGAAGGTGTGCGCTGGGCTGCCATCGGAAAAGAAGCCTTTGACCCCTGGATGGCTGACTTTGGGTCTTACCGCTTTGGTGGCCGGGAAAGTGTGAACATGCTGATGCATCGCGTGACAGCGGCACTGCAAGACACCCGGATCCTGGATACTGAAGCGATGTGGATTACCCATGCGGGCGTGATCCGTGCTGCCACTCTGATTGCTCAAGGCACGCAAGAACTAACGCGTGCGGACCAATGGCCTAAGGATGTTCCCGCTTTCGGTGCTTGGTGCCAGATTGAGCTTTGAGATGATTCCAGTGGCGAAAATGGTGACTTGTACTGTGGCCATAACGAGGGAGAGGTGTAAGGTGCGTAGCGCAGGTCAGGAACCGGGTTGTGAATTGGGCTGAATATTGGGGTTTTGGGTTTTCGGTTGGAAATCGCAATAGGCTGACACACTGCAGCGCCAACATTGAGGCCTGCGCGCTTGGCAGACGTAGCGTCCATGGAGGATCAGCCAATGGTGGGCGTCCACCAAGTACTGGGGTGGAATACGCTTGAGCAGCTTTAACTCAACCGCCAACGGCGTCTTGCCTGGTGCCAGACCGGTGCGATTGCTCAATCGGAAAATATGTGTGTCTACCGCCATGGTGGCTTCGCCAAAGGCCGAATTCAACACCACGTTGGCAGTTTTCCGGCCTACTCCGGGCAGCGCCTGCAGCGCCTCACGTTGTCGGGGTACCTCACCGCCATGGCGCTCTAACAGAATCTGGCAGGTTTGCAGGAGGTGGCGGGCTTTGCTTCGGTACAGGCCTATGGTTTTGATGAAGCCCTCAAGCCGCTGCGAGCCCAAGTCCAGGATTTGCTGGGGCGTATTGGCCACGGCAAACAATGTGCGGGTGGCTTTGTTGACGCTCACGTCGGTCGCCTGGGCTGAGAGCAAAACCGCTGCGAGCAACTCGAAAACCGAGGTGTACTCCAACTCAGTTACAGGCTGGGGGTTTGCTGCCTTGAGGGTTGAGAAAAAAGATTCAATTGCAACAGCCTTCATGCCAATTCGCGGGCTTCGGACAATTCGGAAATGTCAAAGAAGGAGTCTGGCTGGGGAATGGCCTGGCGCAACCAGTCAGGATCGAGCTTGAGTGCCTCGATCACGTCTGCCGGGATAGCGTCGATGATGATCGGCTCGCTAAAGGGCATCTCGGCCAACCAGCCTGCCAGATGAATCACACCACCAAGGGGATTGAAGGGCTTTGCGTTGAGCGGGTCAGAAGCAGCCTCAAGCCCCTGGACAATCTCTTCCGGAAAGTTCCAGCGTCGGGCCAGCTCAGCTGTCACCTGGGTTTCGGTGTAACCCAACAATTCTTGCTCGCGCCTCCAGCGTTGGCCGGGTATGTGGGGCTGGCGCTCGATTTCGACCAGTTTTGAAGGGTCGTACTCACCAATCAGCAACTCGCCCAGGCGCACCATCATGCCTGCCAACCAAGCCTGCTGAATGTCCAGGCCCGCGCCACCTGCCAGCCATTTGGAGAACCCGGCGCAGGCCATGGAGTTTTTCCAGAACTCCTGACGGTCAAGCCCGCTTATCACTGGAAAGGCCTCATTGATACAGGCCGACAGAGCTAGGGTGCGGATCTGGGACAGGCCGACCATGGAAACTGCATCCTCCAGTGATTTGACCTCTCTGGGCATACGGTATCCCGCGCTATTGGCCATGCGCAAAATCTTCGTAGTAAGGGCGGGATCTTTGGAAACGATACTATGAATCGTCCCGATGCTGATATCTTCATCTTGAAAACTGCGAACCAAAGCCTTAGACACTTCGGTCATGACTGGTAACTTGACAGTTAAAAACAAGGCGGTGAGATC
>JBILKC010000129.1:0-7810 GCA_044376885.1 Hylemonella sp.
AAAGAAACAAAGGGATATTCATGGCGCGTCGACCCTTAAGGCGTCGTTGTTGAAACTGTGCAAGGTAAGACCTTGTCGCTTTTGCAGGATTTTTGCTGCGCCCTCTATGAAATCCTCTCGTCTACTGGCCAGCAGGGTGATCGATAAACCCTTTATTTTGTACAAGACCTTAATCTGCTTGGATGTCAGCACCGGTAAAAATGCGATGGCGTCCCACAGACGTATATCGTGACCGATGAAAGCCATGTGTCTGCCACAAAGCAGTTGATAGAGGCCGGCACATGCGGAGCCATAGCGGTACATCCCGGCCGACTTGGCGTCAATTAAGTCCAGTAATTCCCCCCGGGCTTGACGGGCTGATGTGTCTTGGCTCGGCGGATATGCGTAATAGACTGTCCCCGATTCGAATACTTCATTAAAGGGTAATGACTGAGCGTAAAGGCTTTGCTCGCCGTCCAGAACAATGTATTGATTATGTTCGGGCAACACGATGACTACACCAACCAGATGCCCACTGCGAAGATGTGCGGCCATGTAGCCATAGTTAGGCAACTTCATCGCGTGATTATTTGAGCCGTCCAGTGGATCAACGATCAACCACTCTTGCTCCAGCAGATGACGCGCATCAATAACGTCATGTCTGCCTTCTTCGGATAACAAACGACATCCGGGAAGCCGCTCAGCGACGAATTGTTCCGAGATGTCATGCAACTTCATGTCCAATTCGGTCACGACATCGCGGCTCTGGTTGTCCTTGACTTTCTGAACTGTGCGCATTTGTTGCGAGCCGCTCATGCTGAACGCACAGCAGACACGGCCGGCGAGATTAAGCAAGTTCATACGATCTCCCTCTTTAAAAAGCGGACCGCGGCTGCGTAGTGTTTAGCGACAAATTCGCACTCAACGCCATACTCGTCCATTCCAAGGTGATATTTCAGGAATGCCGGTACGCCAAACACCTCTAATTCAGAAAGCTGAACATAATCCCTGTCGTTTGGGTCGGCGTAACACAATGCGGCTGCAATGCCAGCCATCAGATAAGTCGGGTTGACGCCCGTAGAAAGCAACAGTCTCAATGCCCCCATTAGCCGGCCTGAAGGATGCAATTTTCGCAAGGGCTCGCGCGCCACGCGCGACACTGGATCGAAGAGCAGGCGGTTGGAAAAGCGGCGGACTTCCTTCACACCATAAGACTCAATGAAGTGATGATCGTGCGGTGTTGCCAGCTTCAACGCACAAAGCAGCTCATCAATCACACCGGTGACTACCCGCTGGATAGCCGGCTTGGCCAAAGCTTCGTGTAGATAGGTACATCCAGCCATATGACCCAGATAAGCAGCGATGCAATGAGGCGTATTGTGTATGTATAGTTTGGCATCCCACTCCTGATTCAGTCGCTCAACAGGCAGCCATTGCACATCCGGAAGGAGTCTCTCCAGTGAAGGATCTGGCTTCAATGGACGCTGAAGATAGAGCACACCGTTTTCGGTGTGGAGTGCGTAAGGGTCCAGCGTCAGATTGGCAGGTGACGCTGTCGATGATGTGATGACATCGGGCACACCAAAATAAACCGATTTCAGACCAAATGTCTGCTTAATCCAGTCTACGGTGACCGGATCATTCTCAAGACTGAAAATCGGACAACGTAACTTTTCGGTACCTAGAGGCAAGCTTGTCACGTTGCGTGGGCCTACACAAATGAATGCGATGTCGTAATCCAGCGGTTGGAGTGCTCCGAAACTTGTGGCAACACGGCGGGGCTTAACCCACTTTTTACTCAATTGTTGGCCGTCACTCATAAATGAATGAAAGCCGCCACGCTCGATTAACCCGTTAACCAGATCACCAGAAGCATCGAGGATATCCAGTTCGAATTCATCAAGCAGCCAAGGGATGAAACCCCGGCCAATTGCACCACCGCCGATTATTAGAGCCCGCGCCATGTAATGCCTTCTTTATAGTTAAGAACGGAGGATCGTATTTCTGGCGCAATACCGACGAGTAGACCCGGGCTGCATGGTGTCCGTGCCATACCACCATCCACAATGATGGGTGAGGAAAAAAACTGGGAGCAAAAGCCCACGTTTTCTGTCAAGCTATCCGCAGGGTCAAGATCCGTACGAACCCGCGCCAGGTTAAACAATTGGATATGAGGGGACTGTTCGTCCAACGAAGATCCTCCGGCATGCGGTGTTATGGGGCAATCTTCAATACGAGCAATACAACTGGTCAGCACGGCATCAATCAACCCTAGCATCCGGCATGGGTCAGCCTGAAATCGATCGATTCCAGCTTCCATAAGCGCCGCAGCTGTGTAGTGATTTGGGCAGTTCTCTCCGGTCACTATCTCACAGCTCCAGCCGTTTTCCCGCTTGGCCTGCACTAACTCTTCGAACAGCTTGGTATTGTCTGGTGCAAAAGGCTCCTCGAGCCAGAGGACGCCCAGTTCGGAAAGCCTGACCATCCAAGTCTTTGCCTCATCAAGACTGAGTGTCTGGTTTGCATCAACGCACAGAATCACATCCTTTGGTACCAGATCGACAATACGAACGATCTTGGCAACATCACGCTCAATATCAACGCCGATTTTTAGCTTGAATTGCCGTATTCCACGCTGTGCATACTGCCAACGGATTTGATCTGCGACTGACTCAGCGTTGTGGCCTATCCAGGTTGTGTAATAAACGGGCAGGCCCGCACTACGCAAGGCCTTGCAGCGCTCATCTATGCCTAGCAATCCTTCATCAAGAATTTCCTTGAATGCTGCTCGATCGTAGCGGTGCGTGAGGTGGCGCTGCTGTAGCAAGTCCAACAGGAAGTCACTCGGTAACCGTGCAAGGTATTCCCAGGCCGGCAAACCACAGGCTTTGGCAGCAGCATCAATGAGCGTATTAACGACCAACCCTGCAGCCATAAGCGGTACACCTGCATTAGGCGACAACCAGCGCAATTGCAAAGGATTTGTAATTGACTCATAGAACCCCTTGTCGCTAGCCATCAGATCTAAAACCGTAGTTCCCTCAAGCTGCCGCACGATGTAGTCTGCCGCTTCGCACACCATTTGATTGCCCTCACCTAAAGTGAATGAGGCCCCTATCGACGTTAATCCTGCCACCTCGAGGATTGCTATCGGATTAGAGTACTGTGTGTGCGGATTGATTGCATCACTCCCGAAGGACGCTGGTGCGATATCGATTCTGAAATCCACGAACGTCCATTGCCGACGTTCAAATCGGATCGAAGAAAATGCGTCGGTCAGTTGGTTACTCATTTCAAAACTCATTCAAATAACTATCCCGGCTTTTTAGAAATAGCATTGATCCGATGTATTCAATGCCGGTAAGGTAACGAGCCAGAAGTTCTGGTCTCTCGCTATGGTGGTTTGTTCAAGCCTCTGATGAGCACGAAGCAGATGTATGCGAGTAACGTCGCTAAGCAAATGCTGGAGCTCGGCCAGTGGCGGCCCAAGCAAAAGACAGTTCTATCAATGTCTCAAAAGTTCACACCCAGATAGCTCTCGATCTTCTGCGCTGCATATTCCAACATCTCGCGGGTGAGAGCAGGCTGCACTCCAATCCAGAAGGTATTTTCCATCACATTGTTGGTGTTGTTTAAATCACCACTGATGCGGTAGTTGGCGCCTTGCATATAGGGCTGGCAGGTCAGGTTGCCCGCAAACAGCAGGCGGGTACCCACTTTGTTCTGGTCCAGATAAGTCAGCAAGTCCAGCCGGGTAACCGGGCAGTTGTCTTTGAGCGTAATAGGAAAGCCAAACCATGAGGGGTCTGAGTGTTCAGTGGCTTGAGGCAGGTGCACAAATTCTTCACAGTCTTTCAGGCGGGCTTTCAAAAACGCAAAGTTGTCTTTGCGGGCCTGAATGAACTCGGGTGCCTTTTCTAACTGGGCCAGGCCACAGGCGGCTTGCATGTCCGTAATTTTGAGGTTGTAGCCCAAGTGGCTGTAGGTGTACTTGTGGTCGTAGCCTTCGGGCAGCTGGCCCAGCTTCTGGCAAAAGCGTTTGCCACAGGTGTTGTCTTTGCCAGGGGCGCAATAGCAGTCCCGACCCCAGTCCCTGAAACTCTCGGCAATGGTTTTCAGTTCATCGTGCTTGGTAAACACCGCGCCGCCTTCACCCATGGTGATGTGGTGGGCGGGGTAAAAACTCAGCGTAGCAATATCCCCAAAGGTGCCGACCATTTGCCCCCGGTAGGTGGTGCCCAGTGCGTCGCAGCAGTCTTCTACCAGCCATAAGTTGTATTTTTTGCACAGGGCGGTCACCACGTCCAGGTTGAAGGGGTTGCCCAAGCTGTGGGCCAGCATGATGGCCTTGGTCTTGGGGCCAATGGCCGCTTCTATCTTGCTGGCATCAATGTTGTGGGTGACTGCGTCCACATCCACAAATACGGGTACCGCGCCAAATTGCAGAATGGGGTTCACGGTAGTGGGAAAGCCTGCAGCCACACCAATGACTTCATCGCCTTTTTGAATGGCACGCTCGCCCAGCTTGGGGGAGGTCAGGGTGCTAAAGGCCACCAGGTTGGCAGAGGACCCAGAGTTGACGGTAATCAAGTGCTTGATGCCGATGAAGGCAGCCAGTTTTTTCTCAAACTCGGCGTTAAAGCGGCCCGTGGTCAGCCAACCGTCCAGACTGGCGTCGACCATGTTTTTGAGCTCTTGCGCACCAATGACTTTGCCTGACGGCGGGACGACGGTGGTCCCTGGCACGAAGCTGTTCGCAGTAAAAGCGCTTGCTGAAAAGTGGGTAACCTCGTCTTGGATAACGTGGCGCAAAACTGTTTGGAGAGCCTTGGGTGTGAGTTGCGCAAGCTTCTTGACAGCCAATCCGCCATTGAGAAGCATGGATTTTTCGGGCCGGACAAAGCTTTTAAATGCCAGTGATGCTCCGTCAAAATCGTCGTCACCCAGTGCCAAACGCTGAGCAGGCGATAGGGGTGGCGTGGTTGTGATAAAGACAAACCGTGCATCACCGGTCTCGTCTGGTGCAGTAATGGCCAGAGCGGGACGGTATTTCTGCTCAGAAAGGTCCGTGTAGGGGAAGGGGATCTTGTAGATGCCGCCTTGTTGAATGGAACTAAGCATTGTTCCAGCAGTCTTCAGCAGGGTTTAGTAAAACGGTTTGTGCAAAACTGCTTTGGCTTTGCAAATGCAGTGCTGCCTGTTGTTC
Source organism: Hylemonella sp. (assembly GCA_044376885.1). Classification (GTDB taxonomy): domain Bacteria; phylum Pseudomonadota; class Gammaproteobacteria; order Burkholderiales; family Burkholderiaceae_C; genus JBEIGE01. The sequence continues at coordinate 5,186 of JBILKC010000129.1, forward strand.
GTGGCTCAAGCCCTTTTGGCCGTTTGCTGCTTCAACATCCAAGAAAACGACAACTACGTTGGCATCACGCGGCAGGCCTTCTGCGGGAATCTGTATGTGTCCGTCATGGTATTGGGCCTGTATGGCTAGCATCGTGGTTACTCCTTTTGGGTCTGAGCGTAGTTTGCAATTTGCTGCATGGTGAAGTCATGCATATTAGTAGTAGCCAAGTAGGCTTGGTGCCAAGTGGTGATTTTCTCCAGTGCTGTAAGCAAGGGCCAGCTCGGCTGCCAGCCCAAGCGGGTCTTGGCTTTGGAGATGTCCAGCTTGAGGTAGTTGGCTTCGTGGGGATGCACGCCGTCGTCTTGCTGCCAGCTTGCACCCTTGCCCCAGCTGTTTACCATGTGTTCCACAATCCATTGCACCGGCTGGGCGTCGTCGTCTTTGGGGCCAAAGTTCCAGCCCTCGGCGTAGGCCTGGCCTTGGGTGTAAAGGTGTTCAGCCAAGGTCAGGTAGCCGCTTAAAGGCTCCAGCACATGCTGCCACGGGCGGGTGGCGTGGGGGTTGCGGATGGTCACGGGCAAGTTTTGCTCGAACGCGCGCAGGATGTCGGGCATCAGGCGGTCTGTGGCCCAGTCGCCACCGCCAATCACATTGCCTGCACGGGCGCTTGCCACCGCAATGCCGCTGATGTGCAAAAACGAGTTGCGGTAGGCGCTGGTCACCAGCTCGGCGCAGCCTTTGCTGTTGCTGTAGGGGTCATGCCCCCCCATGGGCTCGTTTTCCCGGTAGCCCCAGGCCCACTCTTTATTCTCGTAGCACTTGTCGGTGGTTACCACCACAATGGCTTTGACGCTTGGTGTGCTGCGCGCTGCCTCCAAAACATGTACGGTGCCCATGACGTTGGTGGCATAGGTCTCGACCGGCTCTGTGTAAGACAGACGCACCAAAGATTGCGCAGCCATGTGGATGACGATATCGGGCTGCGCTGCGTGCATGGCTTTTTGCACTGTGGCCAGGTCACGAATATCGCCAAGGGTGTGGCTGGCCATGCCTGCTGCAACCTGGGCCACGGCAAAGAGGTTGGGCGATGTGGTGGGCTCCAGCCCCAATCCGTGGACTTGTGCACCCAGGCTTTGCAGCCAAAGGCTAAGCCAACTGCCCTTAAAGCCGGTGTGGCCGGTTAAAAAAACGCGTTTGCCTTGCCAGAAGTCCGGGTTCGCTGTCATTTCAAGCCCACTTTTTCCAGGGTGCTTGGCCACTGGCCCAAAGATTTTCAAGCGTCTTCTTGTCGTGCAGTGTATCCATGGGTTGCCAGAAACCCTGGTGTTGATAGGCCATCAACTGGCCATCTAAGGCAAGCTGCATCAGGGGTTGCTGCTCCCAGACCGTGTTGTCGTCTTTGAGATAGCCAAGAACTTTGGGCGACAGCACAAAGTAGCCGCCATTGATAAACGCGCCGTCACCCTTGGGTTTTTCCTTGAAGCTCATCACCTGGTTATCTTGGATATCAAGTGCGCCAAATCGGCCGGGTAGATAGGTCGCGGTTAGCGTGGCATGTTTGCCATGGCTGCGGTGATAGGCAATGGTGGCGGTAATGTCAACATCGCCCACGCCATCGCCATAGGTAAAGCAAAAGGCTTCTTCATCTTTAACGTAGTCGGCTACGCGCAGCAAGCGGCCACCGGTCATGGAATTGTCGCCCGTGTCAACCAGCGTCACGGACCAGGGTTCAGCACGCTTGTGGTGCACTTCCATGCGGTTGGATTTCATGTCAAAGGTGACGTCTGACATGTGCAGGAAGTAGTTGGCAAAGTACTCTTTAATCAGGTAGCCCTTGTATCCGCAGCAGATCACAAAGTCATTGATGCCGTGATGGGAGTACATCTTGAGGATGTGCCACAGAATAGGGCGCCCGCCGATTTCAACCATGGGCTTGGGGCGAGTCACGGTTTCTTCAATAAGGCGTGTGCCCAGGCCCCCTGCCAGGATGACGGCTTTCATTCTTTATGTGCTCCTAGGCAATGATTTTGATAGCTGCATACGCATATTAAGCCAGCGTTTGGACCCATTTAATCCAAAATTTAAGACACTATTTCTCATCTAGATCTCATCTGGATGGTGAGACGCGAGACCCATTTGCGTTTGAGCCAGGGTGTTTGCCGGTTATTTATTTCGAGTATCATTGAAATATGGAATCGATTGCAGTTGTTAAAGCACTTGCCGCACTCGCCCAGGCTTCTCGCCTGGAGGTGTTCCGCGCGCTTGTCACAGCGGGGCAGTCGGGCTTGACGCCTGGCGCTCTGTCTGACAGCTTGGGCGTAGCGGCCAACACCCTGTCGTTTCACCTCAAGGAGCTGCTCCACGCCGACCTGATTACGCAAGAGCGTTCGGGGCGCAACCTGATTTACCGGGCTCAGTACGACCGCATGAATGCTGTATTGGCCTACTTAACCCAAAACTGTTGCCAAGGGGAGGCCTGCGAAGTCAGCCCTGAGGCTATTTGTAAAACCTGCTGAAAGAAGGAATCCAATATGACTGAAGCAAAACCATTAAACGTGCTATTTCTGTGTACCCACAACTCGGCCCGCAGCATTCTGGCTGAGGCCTTACTCAACCACATGAGCCAAGGCAAATTCAAAGCCT
>JBILKC010000131.1:0-7728 GCA_044376885.1 Hylemonella sp.
GGCGACAGAGGTGAACTCGCGCGCCGGTGGAACGCATCAACTCAAAAATCGTGTGCAAGGCAATTGTTTCAGCAGCAACGGACACGCCACTGAGTCCCATGCGGGTGGCCAGTGGTCCGCTGGCAGCTACACCTTGCCCCAGATAAAAATCAAGCGGGCGCAGCCAGACCGGGAACCCAAAGGTGCTGGCGTACTGCATGGCACGTTGCATGACCTGGGTATTGACCAGAGGCACATCCGCCTGGCTGAAGCCAACACAGCCGGCCTCAGAAAGCTCCACCATTTCTGTGAGCACTTCGCCTTGTAAATTGCGCGTTAAAGCCCCCAGGGGAAATACACGCGACTGATGCAGTTTTTCTGCTCGAAACTTGAGCATCTCAACCAGGCCAGGCTCGTCGAGCACAGGCTCGGTGTCTGGCGGGCAAACCAGGCTGGAAACACCACCAGCTACGGCAGCAGCCATTTCAGACTCCAGCATACCCTCGTGCTCATGACCTGGCTCGCGAAGTCGCACCGCCAAATCCAGCAATCCCGGCGCGACCACACAACCCGCGGCAGATATAACCTTATTGGGTACAAAGTCAGCCGGTGTTTGGCCAATTGCAATGATTTTTCCTGCAGCAATGGCCACATTGGCCATTTCATCGCGGTTGGAAGACGGGTCCATCACCCGTCCACCTTTGATCAGTATTTTCATATTCGCTCCGTCCCTGACTCAGGCTTCGTTACCGGCCACAATGCTCATCACCGCCATGCGCACCGCGATGCCAAATGTGACCTGAGGCAGGATCACACTTTGCTTGCCATCGACCACGGCCGAGTCAATTTCAACACCCCTGTTGATCGGCCCCGGATGCATCACGATGGCATCCGGCCGGGCCAGTTGCAACTTATCGGGTGTCAGCCCAAAACTCTTGAAAAACTCCTGGGAAGAAGGCAGCAGTGCGCCACTCATACGTTCGTTTTGCAAGCGCAGCATGATGATGACGTCACAACCCCGAATGCCTTCTTCCAAGGTATGACACACCCGAACGCCCATCTGTGCCATGTCGGCTGGCACCAGGGTTTTCGGACCCACCACGCGGACCTCTGCGCATCCCAGGGTGGTCAGTGCATGGATGTCTGAGCGGGCCACGCGCGAATGCATCACATCGCCAACGATGGCCACCGTGAGGTTTGAAAAATCCTGTTTGAAATGTCGAATCGTGAACATATCAAGCAGCCCTTGTGTAGGGTGGGCATGGCGGCCATCCCCGGCATTGACCACATGCACATGCGGCGCTACATGCTGGGCAATCAGGTAAGGTGCGCCCGACTCACTGTGACGGACAACAAAAAGATCGGCTGCCATGGCACTCAGATTGGCGATGGTGTCGAGCAGCGACTCACCCTTGGCGGCACTGGAGCGGGCAATGTCCAGGTTGATGACATCCGCGCTCAAACGCTTGGCAGCAATCTCGAACGTGGTACGTGTTCGTGTGGAGTTTTCGAAAAATAGGTTGAAAACGCTTTTACCGCGAAGCAGGGGAACCTTTTTGACTTCACGGTCGTTGACACTGACAAAGTTATTGGCAGTGTCAAGAATGTGCGTGAGGATACTTTTAGGCAGGCCTTCGGTAGACAAAAGATGGATCAGTTCACCGTTTTTGTTGAGTTGCGGATTTCTTTTGTACAGCATGTCACTCGCCTTCCACTTTGAAGCTGAAGCGGCCGGACTCATGCCGGGCAAGAGCCAGCGTCTGTGTGGCCGGCAGCGTCACGCGAGAAGCCGCAAAATCCGCCTGAATCGGCAGCTCGCGACCACCCCGGTCTACCAGTACCGCCAGACGGATGGATTCAGGACGACCGAAGTCAAACAACTCATTCATCACCGCACGTATAGTGCGGCCGGTAAACAGCACGTCATCGAGAATCAGAATATGGGCACCTTTGACTTCAAATGGCAAGGAAGTCTGCCCCCCCGCGGTCAAGCCACGGCGTGAGAAGTCATCACGGTGCAAGGTCGATGAAATAGAACCGGCAGCACCAGTCAGACCCAGATCGACTTGCAAGCGTTGCGCCAACCAGGCCCCCCCCGAGGTAACGCCAACCAAATGTGTCCGGGTGTCTACAAGAGACCTCACCCCTCTTAGCAACTCACCGTACAGAGCCTCCGCATCCAGTGCCAGTGTGCTCATTCAAGCGTCCTTAAAAATTGTTCAAGAATAATGCAGGCGGCACCGGCATCGGCATCTGCTGCCCCACTTGTGAGCGCCTCAGTGGTGCTGTAGCGCTCATCAACTTCAAAAACCAGCAATCCAAACCGCCCGCGCATTTGCCGTGCAAAGCGTCTACATCGCAACGTATTGTCGTGGTCAGTGCCATCCGGGTGTAAGGGAACCCCGATGACCAGGGCATCAGGCTGCCACTCCTTGAGTCGCTCGGCGACTTGGAGCAGCCTCAAATCACCTTGGGCACGAATCGTCTGCAAGGGCTGGGCGCTACGGATGAGTCGGTTGCCGACTGCCACCCCGGTACGTTTAAGACCCAGATCCAGCGCGAGAAAGGTTTGCAAATGAGCCGGTACGGATGGCGTCATTTGAGCCATCGCCGCCATCATGCGTGACCGGCCTCAGGCGACAACATCCAGGACTGCAAGCCCAGCAGGAGCAATGCCTTGTCGTATCGCTCGGCCACGGGTGTATCAAAAATAACGGCACGGTCAGCGTTCACAGTCAGCCAGCTGTTTTCACCGATTTCCGACTCCAGCTGTCCTTCGCCCCAGGCAGCATAACCCAGGGAAACCAGAACGCGACGGGGCCCAGCGCCGGAGGACAAGGCCTCCAGGACATCTTTGGATGTGGTCATCTCCAGCCCTCCGGGAATGGCCATGGTAGAGGCATAAACGGGTTCCGCAGGCTGGCTGCCTTGGTCAAAAATGGGCTCATGCAAAACGAAACCACGCTCGGTTTGAACCGGACCGCCCTGAAAAACAGGCTCATCCTTGAGATCGACCCTTTGTAACAACAGATTGACCTTGTCGAAAAGACTGGAGATATTGAAATCACTGGGTTTGTTGATCACCAGCCCCAGTGCACCACGCTGGCTATGCTCACACAGATAAACGACGCTTCTGGAAAAAATCTCGTCCTGCAGGCCGGGCATTGCAATCAAAAAATGATTGGTCAAATTAATGGGTGCAGAATCAGTCGACATGATTAATTCTAGCGGCGAACATGGATAAACAGTTTGATACGGGCCTCGTGTGGTTCCGGCGCGATTTAAGAACCAGGGACTGCACGGCATTGAACTTGGCGTTTGCACAATGCCGGCAAGTGCATTGTGTTTTTGTGTTTGACCGCTCGATCCTGGACCCATTGCCACGAGTGGATAGACGGGTGGAATTCATCCGTGAGTCCTTGCTTGAACTTGACCTCAGCCTGCGTCAACTGGCTGATCATGATGCGGCGGGCTTGATTGTGCTTCACGGTACTGCCACCCAGGTCATCCCCGAGCTGGCACAGTCCCTGGCAATACAGGCTGTCTTCGCAGCCCACGACTACGAGCCGCAAGCCCTGGCTCGGGACGATGCAGTACGCAAAACCCTCTCTGACGTGCAGATCGAATTCATAAGCTGCAAAGATCAGGTTATTTTCGAGAAGCAGGAGATTCTGACGCAGTCCGGGACGCCCTATGGCGTTTTCACCCCCTATAAAAACGCCTGGCTGAAAAAGCTGTTGGACAAGCCCTTAAGTCTGAGCAATCCTGCTCGAGCGGACGCATGTCTGGCACTGCGACCCGAGCAGCACCAGCGGGCAGTTCCATCGTTGGCAGAGATTGGTTTCAAGCCCAGCAATCTGCGCACCTTACAAATTCCGACCGGTCAGAGTGGTGCTCAGAAACTGCTGGAGAACTTTGCCCTTCGGATCGATCAGTACCATGAAACCCGTGACTTCCCGGCTGTCCGCGGACCAAGTTACCTCAGCATGCACCTGCGCTTTGGAACCATCTCCATACGCGAACTGGTTTTGTTGGCGCATGCCAAGAGCAGGCAGGGTAGCCAGGGAGCGGCCATTTGGCTCAGTGAGTTGATCTGGCGTGAGTTTTACTTCCAGATCCTGTTCAATTTTCCCCATGTTGCTACTGGCGCCTACCGCCCCGCTTATGATGCCATTGAATGGGAGGGTGGCGAGCTGGCGTTATCGCGATTCAGCGCTTGGTGCCAAGGACAAACCGGCTACCCCCTGGTCGACGCCGCCATGGCCCAAATCAACCAGACAGGTTACATGCACAACCGCCTGCGCATGGTGGTGGGCAGCTTTTTGGTGAAAGATCTGGGCATAGACTGGCGTTGGGGAGAGCGCTACTTTGCGGCGCAACTCAATGACTTTGACCTCGCCGCCAACAATGGGGGCTGGCAGTGGGTAAGTTCCAGTGGGTGTGACGCACAACCTTATTTCAGAATTTTCAACCCGGTCAGTCAAAGTGAAAAGTTCGACCCGAACGGAAAATTCATCCGCCGCTACTTACCGCAACTCAACGATCTGTCTGACAAGGACATTCATTCTCCCTGGACAGCCACTGCGCTGGCCTTGAAAGCAGCAGGGGTTGTCTTGGGCGAAAACTACCCAAAACCTGTTGTGGCTCACGATCAGGCTCGCGCAAAAACTTTGCTGCGTTACTCAGTCGTCAAAAAATAAGGGAGCTACGGTACTCCAACCCTGAACTCGTCTTCAGCCGAATGGCCGCTTAAACTTTGACCGCAGTTTTAGCATAAACATCTGCCAACACAAAGGGGTTGTAAATCAGTACTAAAGCCCCCGAATCCAGCGCAGATATCCCGTCAAGCCCGGGAAGTCTGGAAAGCTGGGGCCCCAGGTTTTTGACGGCCAGTTCCTGATTGCCAAAAACTTCATCGACATGAAGGGCCATACGCTGACCCGCCTTTTGCAAAATGACCACCGGCAAGGCAGCAACAGACTGATGCTCGTTACTGGATTGCGAGACTTGCAGCAACGCACCTGACCAAAAAAAGGGCAGTGTTCGTTCATCCAGGACCAATATTTGCTGTTGATAGGCCAGTGCAAGCTCGTTGGAAGTGAGGTGCTTGACGGTCTCAACCAGGTTGGCGGGCACACCCATCGACAAAGTTCCCACACGTACCATCATTACCTGGGTTATTGCTCTCGACAACGGAAAAACCAGATGAAAACGGGTGCCCATACCGGGCTGAGTTGTGATTTCGACACGCCCGCCAAGCGAGTTGACGATGCGGCGAACCTCTTCCATGCCGATGCCAGGTTCCGTCAACCCGGTGAGTTGATGTGCCGTCGAAAATCCAGGCTTAAAAATCAGCTCTGCCACTTCTGCCTCTGACAACGAATGGCCCTCTTCCACCAGACCTTGTGTCAAAGCCTTATCGCGGATTTGATCCAAATTCAAACCGGCACCATCGTCCCTGATAAGCACCGAAGCATCGTTGCCTTGCGCCTGAAGTTCAATCAGAATCAAACCACTTTCATCTTTGCTCAACTGTTGACGCAGTTCCGGTTTCTCAATTCCATGCACTACAGCTTTACGCACAATATGCTCAAAAGCAGGTGCCAAAAGGTCGAGCACAAACCGTTCGATTTCAAGTGATCCACCGGTGATGCTCAACTGCACTTGCTTATCCAGTTCTAGAGCCGCTTGACGGACCACGCCATGAAGGCGCTCGGAAATACTTTCGAACTCGACCATGCGTGTACGCAATAAACCACGCTGGAGGTCTTTGGTTTGGCGAACCTGGGAGATCAAATCATCTTCCGTACTATTGAGGGATATCTGCAAGTTACGCTTGGCAGCTGCGACGTTGTTAACCGATTCCGCCATCAGCCGTGCAAGCTCTTGAAGTCGGTTAGGGGGGTTGGATCCCGAGTGATCAATGCCCTGACCCAGAACTTGGGCATTACCCGGAAGTGACTGCGTCGAGGAGTCAGCCTGGGCTTCAATTTCTCGCAACTGGTGTTGCAAACGCTCAAGATTGCCAGTCAAATCAGCCAATGAACCGCGCATCTGAGATAACCGGGTTTCCATTCGGGAACCAGTAACCATCACTTCACCGGCCTGATTCAACATGCCGTCAAGTAGCTGCAACCGACTGCTCTGCACTGAAACCGTACCGGCCTGGCTTAGTGTTGGTAACAACGGGCTCTCAATAGTCGCCTCAAGCGCCGCCGGATGAGGTGACTCTGCTTCACTTTCAGGAACTTTGTTCTCTGATGGAAACACGGTACCTACTTCGAGGGTATCAATTCCAGTGGTCTCGCTATCAGCCTGATCTGCCTGAGGCGACTGGACCGTCTGATCACCATTCGCCAATCCCGTTTTGGAAATCTCACGAAGGGCCTGAAGGAGTTCTGGCCTGGGCTCCTTGAGAAAGCCGGCAGCAAACTGATGCAGAAGATGCCGGATTGCGTCTGCGGCTTCAACGAATACTTCAGCATGCTCAGGCAAACCTGGTGCGTGGCGCTGTACATGCGCCAGCGCCCTCTCAAGCTCACGCGAAAATTCGGATAAAGCTTGGAAACCCACCTCGGCAGAGCTGTCAGCAAGGCTGTGCGCCAATGCCATCACCGTATCGGACAAAGGACGTGGCAGCTCCAGCTCCCATTCACTGAGTTCGGTTTGCAATCGCCGGGACCACTCGTCAGCCTCATTGAGGTAAGCATTGAAGAGCGCAATACCAATGCGCAGGTGGTCTATGACTTTGAACTGATCATCGTCAGACTCCACGTCTTCAAGCAGGGGCACTGCGACATCTGCATTCGGTAATTTGATCTGCTCATCCTCAGTTTTGACTTCAGGAAACTCCAGAATCGTCGGCGCAACTGAGCTTTCCAACTCAGCAGTCACCACGGCTTCAGCAGCAGGAGCCGTCGAAGCGGGATCGGGGTCACTGAACTGGGCAACTTCATAATTCACAGGCTCGTTCTCATACAAACCATAGGCCAAACGCACCGCAGATACAAAAGGCACCCGTTCTTTACCCAAAGGATTTGCCTGAGCCACAAAAAACAACAGGTCCTGAGTCAGACGCTCAGACTTGTCTTCTTCACCCTTGGCAAATTTGGCGTACTGCATCAAAACGCGGGTAGCTGCGCGTTTGGCATACACATCCATTCCAACCAAATGATGTGCTATGGACTGGAAAAAAGCCGCCGATATTTGCCAAAAAGCCCGTTGCTCAACTGACTTCTTTTCAAGGGACAAGCCATGACAGATCTCGCTCATCAGCTCAGCTGAAGTTATATTGCCCGTTTTGACAATACTCAAAATACAGTGATCCATCCGAACACGCACACTGGGGTCGTAACCCAGTGGCTTGGACTCTGCGGGTAATGGGCAGTCTATCCAGCGCCATTCATAAGCCCAAAGGTCAGCAGGATGAACCCGGTCACCGCCCAACAAAGTCAGAACGTCTCGGTATTCGGGAAAGAGGACGACGGATGACACCGACTTATCGTGAAGCAAAGCCTTGAGGTATCTGGTGAGTGCAACATGGGCGCTGTGAACCTTGGAGGCAGCGTCTTCGCCAAATAACTCCGGATTTTCCAGAAGCTTCTGCGCCAAAGCTTCGGTAGCCTTGAGCAATTTAGCAGGCTCCACCAAACCCGCTGCTTCAAGCAGAGTAACCAAGGCGTTGATCTGCTGACTTGCAGCCCCTAAGTCACTGGCGTCAAGAGCCTCAAGATCCCGGACCAAGGAGCC
>JBILKC010000132.1:0-7723 GCA_044376885.1 Hylemonella sp.
GGCCGCACTGCGAACCATCGCAGGGCCACCAATGTCAATGTTTTCAATCGCGTCGTCCAGCGTGCAACCGTCCTTGGCCACCGTGGCCTCAAAAGGATAAAGGTTGACCACCAGCAGATCGATGGTGTTGATTCCATGCGCCTGCAGCGCGGCCATGTGCGCCGGTACATCGCGCCGTGCCAGAAGTCCACCATGAACCTTGGGGTGCAGCGTCTTGACGCGACCATCGAGCATCTCGGGAAAGTCCGTCAACTCAGCAACCTCGGTAACAGGCAAACCCTGCTGCGCCAGCAACTTGGCTGTACCGCCGGTGGAGATCAGCTGGATGCCTAAAGCCAAGAGCGATCGGGCAAACTCAACAATGCCGGTCTTGTCAGATACGGAGATTAAGGCGTTCATGGGGCAGGTGATTCCAACAATTGATGTTCAGTGAGCTTCTTGCGCAGGGTGTTTCGGTTCAGACCCAGCCACACTGCCGCACGCGACTGGTTGTGCTCAGCCTGCTCCATCACCACCTGAAGCAGGGGCTTCTCGACCACGCGAACCATCATGTCGTAGATGCCATCCGGCTCGGTGCCACGCAGATCCCTGAAGTAAGCCTCCAGACTGGTACGAACACATTCCTCAATTTGCTTTTTACTCATTTCACCGTTTCCAATTGTTCTTTTGTTCTTTCAACATCCACAGGCAGGCAATGGGAAGGCCGGGGTATCCGGTCCATCTGACTGCCCAGCGCATCGAAGTAAGCCTCTACGGCACGGCTTTGGCACTGACTGTTTTCCAGGGCATTCATTTGGCTTCGAAACGCCTGACCGCCGGGCAACTGCGCCACATACCAAGCAATGTGCTTACGCGCTGTTCGAACGCCCGTGAATTCGCCATAGAGCGTGTAATGGTCTTGCAGGTGCTCCAGCAAAAGGCGCTTGACCTCGGCCACCAGGGGCGCTGCCAAGTGTGTGCCGGTGGACAGGAAGTGAGCCACCTCCCGAAAAATCCAGGGGCGCCCCTGCGCAGCCCTGCCAATCATCAGCGCATCGGCCCGGGTTCGCGCCAGAACCTCACGGGCCTTTTCAGGCGAGTTGATATCGCCATTGACCACCACCGGAACCTGCACCCGGCTTTTAAGCTCGGCAATGGTGTCGTACTCCGCATGGCCACCATAGCCCTGCTCACGGGTGCGGCCATGAACCGTGAACATTTGTACGCCCGCCTGCTCAGCTCTGAGCGCTAAAGCGACCGCATTCTTGTGCGCCTGGCACCATCCTGTTCGCATTTTCAAGGTCACAGGCACTTGGTGTGGTGCGCATGCGGCGACTACCGCTTCAATAATTTGCAACGCAAGCGTCTCGTCTTGCATCAATGCAGAACCCGCCCATTTGTTGCACACTTTTTTGGCTGGGCAGCCCATGTTGATGTCGATGATCTGGGCACCGCGGTCTATGTTGTGAACAGCGGCCTGAGCCATCATGGCGGCATCGGTACCGGCAATTTGGACAGCTATAGGACCGGCTTCACCTTCGTGGTTGGCTCGGCGACAGGTCTTCAGGCTGTTCCACAAATCCGGACGCGAGGTAATCATCTCGCTGACCGCGTAGCCCGCCCCAAGCCGTTTGCAGAGTTGCCGGAACGGGCGATCCGTGACGCCGGCCATGGGTGCAACAAACAAATTGTTGGGCAGTTGAATATGACCGATATGCATTCGGGGAAAGGGGCAGCAGGATGAGTGAACGAGAAATCTGTACCGGGCGGGATGGGTATTCTAGCTGCTTAAATTTTCAGCAATTGAAATCAAATCCCTATACTGAAGTTCTTTAACCAAACTGAACATGGAAGTCTGGATCCACCATCTGTTGGCCTTGCTGTCTCTGCCGAAATTCGGCCTGAGCTCGTTGTTTGTGGTGGCTTTCATATCAGCCACATTGTTGCCCCTGGGCTCTGAGCCTGCCGTCTTTGGTCTGATTCAGCTCAGCCCCGAATTATTCTGGCCGGCGATCTGGGTGGCTACAGCAGGCAATACGCTGGGTGGGGCAGTGAGTTGGGCAATGGGTTTGGGCTCACGCCAAGTGATCACCAAGTACCGTGATTCAACAGTCCACCTCAAAGCGCTGGGGTGGCTGCAGCGCATCGGCCCAAGGGCCTGTTTGCTGAGCTGGTTGCCAATCATCGGGGATCCCTTATGCGCCGTTGCGGGTTGGCTCAAGCTGCCCTTCTGGCCTTGCCTTGTCTATATGGCCATTGGCAAATTTTTCCGCTATTTACTGATGACAGCGGTCTTGGTGGGCATCTTCGGAACCTGAGAACCCACGAGAAGGCCGGGCTCAACTGCTGAACAAGAAGTTCAGCACATCACCGTCTTTGACCACATAGTCTTTGCCTTCCGCACGCATCTTGCCGGCGTCTTTGGCACCTTGCTCTCCTTTGAAAGCCATGAAATCTTCAAAGGCAATGGTCTGGGCACGGATATAACCTTTCTCAAAGTCGGTATGAATCACGCCAGCCGCCTGCGGCCCGGTATCACCCACATGGATCGTCCAGGCCCTCACTTCTTTAACCCCCGCCGTGAAGTAGGTTTGCAGACCCAATAGGGTGTAAGCAGAGCGGATCAGCCGGTTCAGGCCCGGCTCGGTCTGACCCAACTCCTCCAAAAACATCTGGCGATCTTCATCGCTCATTTCAGCCATCTCAGCCTCCAGCTTCGCGCTGATGGCCACCACAGGCGCATGCTGCGCGGCAGCATAGCTTGTCAAACGGTCCAGAAGCGGGTTATTTTCAAAGCCATCCTCCGCCACATTGGCAACAAACATGGCGGGTTTGGCCGTGATGAGGAAAAACTGCTTGAGTAAAGGGGCCTCTTCTTTGCTCCAATCCAGCGTTCTGACCGGCTTGGCTTGGTTCAAAGCCAGCTGACACTTCTCCAGAATACCAACCAGCTTGATGGACTCTTTGTCACCTGAGCGCGCTGTTTTGGTCACACGGTGCAGAGCTTTCTCAACGGCAGCCAGATCAGCGAGGCACAGCTCAGTCTGAATAACCTCAATGTCGGAAATCGGGTCAACCTTGCCCGCCACATGAATGACGTTGTCATCTTCAAAACAACGCACCACATTGATGGTTGCATCTGTTTCGCGAATGTGCGCCAGGAACTTGTTGCCCAATCCCTCACCGGTGCTCGCCCCTGCCACCAAGCCGGCAATATCAACAAACTCGACAACCGCAGGGACCACGCGTTCGGGATGGACGATGCCAGCCAGCTCTTGAAGGCGTGGGTCAGGTACTTCAACGATGCCCACATTGGGCTCGATCGTGCAAAAGGGGTAGTTCTCCGCCGCAATGCCTGCCTTGGTCAGGGCATTGAAAAGGGTACTTTTACCGACGTTGGGCAGGCCGACAATGCCGCATTTCAAACTCATAGAACACCTCGAAAATCAGGGTGCTCAGTGTATGCGAAGGTGTCGCTGCCAGAAATCAATCGAAACGGTAATCGCCTTGCACAGTTTGCCCAACGCTCAGCACACCGTCCAAGCCTGAAAGGATAATGGCGTTCATACCAAAAGTCACAGCGCCATTGACTCTGACATCCTGCCGGTAGGTTTGCAGCATATCGCCGACTGCAGGCGTGCTGATCGCTGTTAAAGGATCAATGTTCGGGATGGGGCAGCGCGGACAAGGCTTGACCAGTTTCAGCACCACCGGTTCGCCAGGCGTCCTGATTGTCAGCACTTCAACCCGGTCTTCATCATGGGCATTGATGTCAGATAAAACGATATTGGGACGGAACCGTTCCATCAACACCGGGCTTTCTCCCGCCGCTTGCAACTTGAGATTGAGCTCGTCCAGTGCCGACTGCGAGAGCACCAGCAAAGGGTATCCATCACTGAACTGGTTCGTGGCCTCATGTTGGCCGGTCCATTGCCGGCTGGACAGACGCCGGCAATCAGGATCAAAGCGAACCAGACGGAACTTCGGAGAGTTCGGCGTTGGCAAACCTTCCCGGGAAAGCGATAAAAAATCACTGAACCACTGTGCTGCCACGTTGCCCATGTCGTAGGCGGAGACGATGTCATCCCACACGCGGACTTTCACAGCGCCCTCAACACCATCAATCGCCATATGCAAGGCCAACATGCCAGGGGCACGCAAAATCAATTCATTGTGCTTGAGGAGCGGCTTGACCAGTGCCAGCCTCGGAAATTCGCGCTGTGAAATGAATTCACCCTGCTCATCAACCACCATCCAGGCGCGATCAAGATCAAAGCCCGTTTCGGTCAGGACGCATTCAGTGACTTCGACGCCGGCACACGACTTGACCGGATACACCAAAAGCCGCGAGATGCGTGCATTCACGCTCTGTTCAGAAACAACCGTCATACGCTAGTTACCTTATCTCAGTTCAGTCAATGCCCCTGATTTTGCACTGCCTTCTACAATGACGGGATGACAACACGTTTTGATGTATGTGTTCGCGGCTCAGGCATCGTAGGCCGCTGTTTGGCTTTGCTGATGGCGCGTGAGCGGCTGCGTGTGGGGCTGGTTACAAAACCTCCCCTGTATGGGAAGACTGTGGTGGATGTTCGGGCTTACGCGATTAACCACCATTCGCGTGAAGTCCTCAAAAGCCTCCGGTGCTGGCCTTCACCCAGCGAAGCAACACCAGTTCTGAACATGAAGGTCAATGACTCAAGTGCTGGCGAGGTTACTTTCAGTGCTGCCAAGCAGGGTTCCGAAGCTCTGGCGTGGATTCTTGATTCAGCATTGCTGGAGACCCGGCTGGATGAAGCCATTGCCTACCAACCTCTGATCGAACGCGTGAGCGAGCCCTCGCCGGCCCAACTCACGGTGGTATGCGAGGGCAAGCACAGCCTCTCACGCTCAGACTTTGATGTGGACTTTCAAATAGACCATTACAACCAGCATGCGATTGCCGCCCGACTCCGATGCGAAAAACCCCATGGACAGACAGCCCGCCAATGGTTTGACGCACAGTCAATACTGGCTTTTCTGCCCCTTGACGGACCTGAAGGACAAAACGTTGCCATTGTGTGGTCGCTCAAACCCGAACGCGCTGCGGAGATGATGAAGTCCGGAGCAGAAGATTTTTGTCATGCACTGGAAAGCGCCAGCCATAACTTGCTGGGCAAACTCAGTCTCATCAGCGAACGTGCACTTTGGCCACTGCAGAAAGCGCACACAGACCGTTGGTGCGGAACATCTCAAGGGCAAAGCTGGGTTCTTGCCGGGGATGCTGCACACAGTGTTCATCCGCTGGCCGGGCAGGGTCTGAATCTGGGCCTGGCCGATGTGGCCGAACTCACGAAGATCATCCGTCAAAGGGATTACTGGCGCAGCTTGGACGACGAAAAGTTGTTGCGCCGCTATGAGCGGTCACGAAAAACCGATGTTCTGGCCATGGAGACTGGGATTGATGCCCTACAACACGTTTTTTCGCTGCAAGGCGGCGTGCTCGCAACACTCCGGACCCAAGGCATGAATGCCTTTAACCACAGTCCTCTCCTCAAGGGTTGGGTCGTCCAACTCGCCACCAACCCGTAACTTGCCCAGCCAATACCTTCGAGCCACATCATGACTGCACTGAAACTTGTTTTGCAATGGGCCTTACTGACTCTGTGCACGGCCTCTATGGCCCAGGAAGCCACCATTCGAAAAAACCTGGGCGAGCGTATTCCCCAGTTACAAAAAATTGACGAGATCAGCAAATCACCCATGCCGGGCCTGTTTGAAATTCGGGTTAACGGCACGGATATTTTTTATACCGATGCTGAAGCCAACTTTCTGATCCAGGGCAACCTCATTGATACCCGACAGCGCCGTAATTTGACCGAAGAACGGGTAGAAAAACTAACTGCCGTCAAATTCGACGCTCTTCCCATCAAGGACGCCATTACCGTGGTGCGTGGCGATGGCAAAAGAAAACTGGCTGTCTTTGAAGACCCGAACTGCGGTTATTGCAAACGTTTTGAGCGCGACCTGGACAAAGTAAGCAATGTCACCATTCATACTTTTTTGTATCCCATCCTGAGTCCGGATTCGAATGAGAAATCAAAAAATATCTGGTGCGCCAAAGACAAAGTCAAGGCCTGGCAGGATTGGATGCTATCCGACCAAGCACCCGCATCTGCCAGTTGTGATGCTTCGGCAGTTGCGCGCAATGTTGAACTCGGCAAGAAATACAAAATTACGGGTACCCCGACTTTGATTTTCGCGGATGGCTCCAAAGTGCCAGGCGCCATCAATGCACAGCAGATTGAAAAGTATTTGGCTGAGGCAAAGTAAAGCTTTTGAAGAACACAGCAAGATGGCCAGCAAAGCAAGCTCTCAGGGCGACCAAACTGCACCCGTGAGCTACCAGGTGGCTTTGGCTGATCTCAAGGCTCACTTGTTCCGGATAACCCTGACTGTACAAAAACCGTCAGCACTGCAACGCGTATCCCTGCCCGTATGGATTCCTGGTAGTTATTTACTCCGTGAGTTTTCAAAAAATCTGCAATCCCTGAGCGCCCGTCAAGGCAGCCGTTCATGCGCGCTTGCGCAGACCGACAAATGCACCTGGGAAATTACTTGCACAGCGGGGAAGCCTTTACGCCTTGTTTATGAGGTGTATGCACGAGACGCTTCTGTGCGGGCTGCCTGGCTTGACAGTAGCCGTGGCTTTTTTAATGGCCCCTGTCTTTTGCTGCGGGTTGAAGGCTGTACCCACACCACGCATGAGCTTGAACTGATTCCCAGCAAAGTGCCTGCAGCGTCTCGTTGGTCTGCGGCAACTGCGCTGACGCCCAAAAAAATTACAAAGAATGGGTTCGGCACTTACTCTGCAAGCAATTACGAAACGTTGGTAGACGCACCCGTTGAGTTGGGAGAATTCTGGAGCGGAACCTTCATGGCGTGTGGCGTGTTACATCGCTTTGTCGTTTCAGGCATGTCAGCAACTTTTGATGCGCAAAGGCTGATAGCCGACACACAAAAAATATGTGAAACGCAAATCCAGTTCTGGCACGGCAATATCGCGCCAGGCCGATCAACGGGCAAGCCGCCGTTCAACAATTACCTTTTTATGCTCCACGCCACTGATGAGGGCTACGGAGGTCTCGAACACAAAAACTCAACCGCGCTCATCTGTGGTCGAAAGGATCTGCCACGAATAAAGCCCGTTAGTCTGACGAGCGCTGACTTCAAACCGACGGAGGGCTACAACACGCTTTTAGGTCTGATCAGTCATGAGTATTTTCATGCCTGGAACGTCAAACGCTTGCGCCCTGCCGAATACAAGAATTACGACTATGCGCAAGAAAACTACACACAGATGCTGTGGTTTTTTGAGGGCTTCACAAGCTATTTTGATGACCTGTTGCTCAGGCGAGCCCATTTGATCGATGATGTTATCTATCTCAAGCTTCTTGGCAAGACTATCAACCAGGTTCACCAAACGCCGGGGCGAACCATTCAAACTTTGGCACAAGCCAGTTTTGATGCCTGGGTAAAGTATTACCGGCAGGATGAGAACACACCCAATGCCACCGTCAGTTACTACACCAAAGGTGCGCTGGTCGCCTTGTGTCTGGATCTGACGCTGCGTATCGAAGGCACAGGCAGCCTTGACGACACCATGCGCGCGCTCTGGAAAAGGTGTGATGGCGGACCCATGAGCGAGGAAGATCTTCTGGCTGTTTTACAAGCACAGTCCGGACGGTCCTATGTCCAGGAGCTG
>JBILKC010000133.1:0-7680 GCA_044376885.1 Hylemonella sp.
GTGGAGGGCCTGCATAGAGAGGGCACTGCCCTGATGCCATCCCCAGCCTCCAACGCCCGCGTGTTCTCCATCGTGGCCTACACGAAGACTCAGGCCTTGTGCCCAAGGCATCAAGGTCAAAAAGGGCCTGTTCCCCTGGACGGCGTCTGGCCGCGCCATCGCCAACGGTCGCGACGAAGGCGTGACCAAGTTGTTGTTTGACGATTCAGAAGAGGCCCATGGCCACGGAAAAATCCTGGGTGGCGGCATGGTCGGCACCCATGCGGGCGACATGATTGGTGAGATTGCGCTGGCGATCGAGATGGGGGCCGATGCAGTGGACATCGGCAAAACCATCCACCCGCATCCGACGCTGGGCGAGAGTATCGGCATGGCAGCGGAGGTGGCGCATGGCAGTTGCACGGATGTGCCGCCGCAGAAGAAGTGATATTTTCATATTGCTACTGATTCAGTAGCTGACTGCGCATATTCCGTAGGGGATGTGCGGCTTTTTACTTATGACGTGTGCAGTTCTTCACGAATCACGTTGCGCACCAAATCCGCCAATTGCACACCACGCATGGCTTCGCGCAGGGTCTCGTTGATGAGCGTTTGGTAACCGCGCCCACCGGCTCGCGCCTTGTAAGCTTGCAACACCGCATCGTCCAAATTGATGGTGATACGTGTTTTGCCAGTGGAGAACGCTGGAAGCACTTCACCCAGTGGGCGCAACTCGGCAGCTTGGGTGCGGGTCAGCGCTGGGCTGTCCGCGTCAGGTGTGGCGGACAGGGGAGACGCGTCCACTGCTGCCCAGTTAATGGCTACAGGTGCATCAGTCGCTTTGAGTTTTAAACTTGTTTTGCTCACGGTCGTTGGCCTTTCTGAAAGAAATAATGTGCGTACGCTGTGGCGTGGGGCAGCAAAACACCACCACCATCAAGCGTCCTTCAATCCTGTTGTATCCAATGAATCGCGGCTCTGGGTAAGCCTTGCGCCTGTCTTCTCGCACCATCATTTCCGCATTAAACATGACCCGCGCAGCCAAAAGGGGCAGACCACGCTCGCGTATGTTGGTGTCGTTTTTGATGACGTTGCACGTGAATTCCATTTAGAGAAGTATATGCATTTTTATATGCATAAGTCAAAGGAGTCGTTGTACCGCTGCACCAAGGTGGACGAACTGCAATTCACGCCTCTGGAGCTGACAGCCGCATTGCGGCACTGGTGCCGCCAACGCGCACCCCGCAATGGCGCGGAGCCAGTCATCACTGGTGGAGGCAACGCCCTGCCACCTGTGCCCGCTGTGTGGTGGGCAGATGCGCATCATCGCGTTCATTACGCACAGAGCTGACATCCGGCAAATACTCGAACACATCGGGACTGATTCTGAGCCGCCGCGCATCGCCCCGGCACGCGGGCCACCTTGGTGGGACGAATGTGACGCGCAGGTGGGCGAGGGTGCTGATGGTGAGCCAGACTGGGTAACCGACTGGGTAACCGACTGGGATGGGGCGGCCCACCCCGCGGCAGACCCAAATCCATCTTGCAATCCAAGGTCTCGCCAATGAGCGGCTGCGAGGGCTCAAACTGCCTGGGGCAAACGTGTTTCAAAGCCCCCAACGGGTGTCATACTTGGCCTCATGCGGTTGAATTTCCTAACCGCTTTAGAAGCACTCTGCGCAGATTCCATGAAGGTTTTAACCACAAATGGTTGTTCGCCTGACTATGTTGCCATTCGCCGCCAGGCTGACTTGCAGACGCCCAAGCCTGGCGATGCGCTGGTCGTTCTGGCCGCTGCCCGGCTGGGCACCACGCGCCTGATTGACAACTTCGAGGTTTAGTTTTTGTTCGGGGCGTTGCTCGCCTGCTTATGTGGTGAGGCGGGCGGCGTGGTTCGCGTTTGGAGGAACCTATGAATAAGACTGATGGTGACAGGCCGACTTCCGACAAATTAGATCAAGTTGGTTTTGAACTGGATGACGAACGGTTTAAGCAGTTCACCGGGTTGCTAGAAACATCACCTGCTGCCTCAGTTGAACTCGTGCGCTTAATGACGGTGCAAGCGTCGTGGATTCAAACGGACAAGTGATCCCAGACTGGTATACGTCAAAGTCCATTAGGCGCTTCAAATACCCTTTCAGCTCTCAATGCTTGATCACTACGACTACTTTGGCGCAATACCCATATCGTCCAACCGTACCAAAATTTCCGTTCGACGGTCACGTTTTACGTCAAGCCAATGCAGCCCGTCGATTGCGCCGATTAGCGCATACAAGGCTACCAAGGACGTTCCCGGGGCCGACCTTTTCAAGCTTGCATAGACCTCAAAGGGGTCCGCCTTCTGGAGTTGGTGGGGCGTTGTGATGCCGACACGTGCCAACATTTCCTCTGTTTTGATGCCGAGGTTCTTCATATCGCGAATACGCTGTACTGAGCGGTTCATAAATTCCTTGGTGTTCGTTGCGTGACTACTGACAGGTTCTGACACAGTGAAAAACTACATTTTCTTCAGCGCAACATCGCGCTGCGCGTTTACGCACTTTTGGAGAATACTATGCTGAACCCTGTTAAGAACAATGGAGAAAACATGAAGTCGATGGCAATAGAACTGGCCCGTTTTCGAATCAAGAATGGGATCGCTGAAGAGGCGTTTCAAAGCCTCATTCGCGAAACAAATGAGGTCCTCTCAACCTACCGGGGCTTTGTGTCACGTAGGGTAGGAAGAACGGTCGATGGTGAGTACTTTGACATCGTCGAGTGGGAGGATCTTGAGGCCGCAACGACAGCAGCAGGAACTTTCGGCAAAGATGCCCGTTCGCAGCCCTTCATAGAAGCGCTTGATTTCACTTGGAAAGACAATTGGCTCAAACACCTCAACACCATCAGCGTCTTTCCTTTGTCGTGACGCTTTGCCCTGCGCTCGACCTTACGCCTGGAGCGTTTGCGTTCGCGTGCAAGCCTGTCAACGCATGGGCGCGGACGCAGCCGGGCTTTGAGTCGCGAACCGTATCCTGCAACGAAGGCGAGACATGGTTTGAAGTCGTTTTGTGGGACTCTGCCGCGACTGCGCAGGCAGCACCCCCATATTGTCAGCCGATCCTAGGATGAAAAAAGCCGATCGCCTCTTCCAGTTGGTCACCCTGTTGCAGGGTCGGCGCACGGCGGTCACCGCGCAAGCTATGGCCGAGTCTCTCAGGGTCTCTGTGCGCACGGTCTATCGTGACATTGAGGGCCTGGCCCTGTCGGGCGTGATGATTGATGGCGACCCCGGCGTGGGCTACCTTCTACGCCACCAAAGCCATGTTCCACCTTTGATGTTTTCGGCCGACGAAGTATTGGCAATGCTTGTAGGAAGCCAGATGGTGCAGGCCTTTACCGACCCACAATTGGCCTTGTCCGCGCAAAGGGCCGAACAAAAGATTCGCGCGGTGCTGCCGCCACTATTGCATCACCATGCCGACCAGTCGCTCTACCGAATTCCCGTCTTGGCGAAAGACCAGTCCTTGCGCGAGCGGCATGGTCTGATTAGGGCGGCATGCGATAAGCAAAAGAAGATGGATGTCTGTTATTCCGACGGGACCGGCTGCTCAACGCGACGCACAGTTTGGCCTCTTGGAATAGTGGGATTGCACGGAAAATGGTTGCTGCTGGCTTGGTGCGAACTGCGCCGGGACTATCGAACCTTTCGGTTTGACCGCATTCAGACCCTCGCCATTGGCACAGATTTTTTCAAGACAAGCGCCACCCTGTGCATGGATCACTATTTCGCACAGTTATTGAATGCGCAGCGGGATGACGAACTGTAAAGACTCTGACGCTATGAGGCCCAGCGTCCCATCAGTAAGCGCGAACCACACCCAAGACTGACCGGTTCCGCCGCAAACCGGAATTCAATTTCACGTTAATCCACCGCCTCCCCCGCAATGCCCCATGCACTGCCACCACAAAAGTGGGCTTACAAAAACCGATCCAATATCTTGCGCGCATGTACATCCAGCGCAAACTGGTCGGGCACGAAATACTGGATGCCATGTACGTCGGCGATCAGCAAGGCGATGTCTTGACCGATGCGGCGAATGTCTTCATCGCCGCGCAGCTCAAATTCCGTCCTGCACGGTCCGTCTCTACCGTCCAGGTAAAGGGGGTAGAGAAGCTGCTGATTGACGCAATGAGAATGATAGCGGGCATGAATTCGCGTGCCGCCAGCGAGTCAATCCACACGACCTCTTCGCCGTCGAAATTAACCAGTGAAATTCGATCTTCGGGAGACTGGATGGGAAATGCCCGCACCGGCACCACGCCCACATGCTGCCGGCCGGCAACATCGGTCAACACAAGCTTGCCAAACGCATCGCGCTCCAGCGCCCAGTCAGGCCTGGACTCAGCATGTACAGCATTCATGCTTCCTCCACTAGGTTCATCTCGGCATCGCGCGCCTGCGCAGTGTAGAGGATGATGTAGGCACCCTCTTTGGCCATGAGCGCGTCTTTGTTGCCCTCTTCAACCACGCGGCCACGGTCCAGCACCACCAGGCGTTCCGCCCGGTGCAAGGTGGATAGCCGGTGCGCAATCGCGATGGTGGTGCGGCCCTGGACCAGGTTTTCCAGGGCTTTCTGGATTTCTTTTTCGGTTTCGGAGTCCACCGAAGAGGTGGCTTCGTCGAGTATCAAAATACGAGGATCAATGAGCAAGGCCCGGGCAATCGAGACGCGTTGGCGCTGACCGCCAGACAGACCCTGGCCGCGCTCGCCCACGATGGAGTCGTAGCCCTGGGGGAGTCGCAAAATAAAACCGTGGGCATGGGCTGCGCGGGCCGCTGCGATGATCTCCGCGCGGGTGGCATCGGGCTTGCCATAGGCGATGTTCTCGGCAATGGTGCCGAAGAACAAAAACGGTTCCTGCAACACCATCCCGATGTTTTCCCGGTAGTCCGAGATGGCGTAAGAGCGGATATCCACACCATCGACCAGGATGGCGCCTTCGGAGACATCGTAAAAACGGCAAATCAAATTGACCAGGGTGCTTTTGCCCGACCGGCTGTGCCCCACCAGACCAACCATCTCACCAGGGGCAATGTTCAAGTTGATGCCACGGTTCACCTCGCGGTTGCCATAGCGGAAGACCACATCCCGGACTTCAATGCGCCCTTGCACTTTTCCCATCGGCACGGGCTTGGCGGGTTCGGGAACACTGGAGACATGGTCCAGAATGTCGAAAATCCGCTTGGCGGCCGATGCCGATTTCTGCGTCACCGAGACGATGCGGCTCATCGAATCCAGCCGCCCGTAAAAGCGCCCGATGTAGGCAATGGGGCAGCCAGCAGCATCCCGACGGTGATATCGCCTTTGGAGACTTGCCATATGCCAAACCCCCAAACCGCCAACAGACCTATTTCGGTGAGCAACGAAACGCTGGGCGAAAAAAGCGACCAAATCTTGTTGATGCGGTTATTGACCAGCAGGTTGTGCCGGTTGGCCTCGCGAAAGCGCTTCGCCTCGCGCTGCTCCTGTGCAAAGGCTTTGACCACGCGGATTCCCAGTAAGGTGTCTGCCAGCACATTCGTCACCTCGCCCCACACGCGACAACAAATCCCCGGTGCGCTTGCCACCAAAGTATTCCAGCGACAAACGCAGCAGGTGCGCGTAGGTGCTGGTGGGCCGGTCTACAGAACGCTGGGTGCCCGTCTGGACGTGGTTGAAATGATGGACGGCCTGATGCAGGGCGCTGACCGCGACCTGGTCAAGATCTGGCAGAAGATGAACGCCAAGCGTTTTGACAACATCATGCTCAAGACCAAAACCGTGGGTGCCAAAGCCACACCTGCCGGTATTGAGGTGACGTTTGAAAGCGCCGAGCTCGGTGGGGCTGCCCCCGAGCCGCAAACCTACGATCTCGTCCTGCAAGCCGTGGGCCGCACGCCCAATGGCAAAAAGATCGCCGTAGACAAGGCCGGTGTGGCGGTGACCGATCGCGGCTTCATCAAAGTCGATATACAGATGCGCACCAATGTGCCGCATATATTTGCCATAGGCGACATCGTGGGCCAGCCTATGCTGGCGCACAAGGCGGTGCATGAGGCACATGTGGCGGCTGAAGTGATTGCCGGTGAACTGCAAGTCGCAGAACACGCCTGGAAGAAACAATGCAAACCAGGACCTCTAGGTTCATTCTCTCTGCGATTCATGCCATTGGCCTGCCCACGCTGCCAGAGGTCGCATTGTCACCAAAAGATCCTCACCCCAGGGAGTCAGTCCGTACCCTTCGTCTGCCGTGTGTTCCAGCAACTGCGCTTCGCGCAGTGGACTTGAGCTGAAGTTGGGCGACATCGGCCAGCAAGCGTGTTGGTTCTCCTGCAGTCAACGACTGGATTGCTCGTTGTGCATCTCATTGGGATGGAACCCGGGCACCAAGTAGTCTTTGCAGGGCCCAGTTAACACGCGCACCTGACCTTCGTGGCCGAACAAGAGTCGGCGGGCGTGTGCGCGAGGTGCCTACTTTCGCCGGGTGCGATGGGCCGGTTAGTGTTGGGGATCAGGTCTCGGTGCCACCAACGGCGAACTCGCCTGTTGCTTCAGCCAGTCTACTAATTGGCCTACGGCTGGCCGGTCTAACCTGTCCTGTGGTACCACCAAGTAATGATCAAGCCTGATGTCGGATGTTGTGGGTCGCAATTCGACGAGCCGCCCACATGCCAGCTCCGTTTCCACCAGTGACCGCAATGTCAGGCTCACGCCACCACCCGCAATTGCCGCTTCCACTGCTGCAAGCGGATCATCGAACATCCGGCCTCCTGCCACGCGTATACCGGCAATCCCTTGTTTTGCGAGCCATAAACGCCATTGCGTACCGGCGCGATCGGTCACGATGAGCGGCAGTGACCTGAGCAAGTCAATGCTGCCGCGTCCATCGCGCAGCAACGCCGGTGCACATACCGCGACGACCTGTTCCGACTTCAGCTTCATGGTCTTGCAGCCCTCGCAGCGCTGGGAACCAAGTCTGATGGCGACATCGGCCTCCCCGGTCTTTAACTCAAATACTCGATTCGTTGAGCGCAGCGTCAGGTCAACATTCGGGTGTGCCAAGTGGAAGTTGGCCAAGCGCGGCAATAACCATTTAACGGCAAAGAACGGATAGGTGGTGAGCGTCACAGTGGTTGGCAACTGCTTAGTAAACAGATCGGCCGTGACGCGTTCAATGCTTTGAAAACCGGGCATGAGCGCTTCGGCATACTTTTGTCCGACCGGGCTCAGCTTTACCGGACGCGCGCTGCGATCCAGTAATTGGGCACCGAGCGTGGTTTCCAGTAATGCCATCTGTCGACTGACCGCAGAGATGGTCACGCCGAGAGAGTCGGAGGCACCCGTCAGGCTGCCGCGAACAGCGATTGTCACCAGCATACGCAATGCAGTTAGAGAAGGCCTCGGACCTGTTTGATCTGTCATGTTGGAGCAGATTTAACTTTGACTAAACGCAACATAGCTTGATTTTAAATCAAGCTATGTTGCACTGTGCAGGCTTAAACTTGCCGGATGAAAGACACTACCACTTCCTTTCAGCGCCAGGTTGACGCTAGCCTGTCCGGCGATTCCATCAGCGACGAGGACGTGCTGATTGCCGCTTGGTGTTCGGCGATAGAGAGTCTGGCTCGCCAAAGTGCATGTTGCTCACCGGTTCAAGCAGGCTTGCCAAGTTACTTTGGCG
>JBILKC010000134.1:0-7642 GCA_044376885.1 Hylemonella sp.
CGAAAGATCGATGTCCAGTCCACACTGTCGCATCAGCTTTTGGCTTTGTTCCTGACATGGTTCTATCTCCATGGAATTGAAGGTTTTTTGGTCTCCCAGCGCCGGTGCATTAACCAGGCAAAGCAGTCGCTCGTTGTCGGCGGGCTGGCAACCACTGTCGTTGCGGTCCTGAGCACATACGTACACCGTGGCACGCTCGGGCAGGCGCTGGTGCTCAAAGATGTCCTTGAATTCCCGGGCATAGTCGTTATCAAAGAAAACATTGTGTCGAACCAGGGGAAATCCGCTGGTCCTGGTGTTCACAGACCACGTTAAGGCAGACAGGGAGCGACGGCTTCGTTTGAAATCTGGTACGGATGCCCTGACGTCCTCGCCAAGCAGACCTTGTGCCAACGCACCGATATCGCCATTAAAAATAACGGCATCGGCTGCAATAGTCTCGCCATGCATGAGCTCAACGCCGCATGTGCGCCCGTCGCGCACGAGTATCCTGCGGCAAGGGCTGGCGTATTTGATGCTCGCACCGAGCTGTTGGGCCTGTTGCGCCAGTGCACATGCCAAGGCGTGCATGCCACCTTGAACCGACCATACGCCATCCAGTTCTACATGGGCCACCAGCATCAAGGTCGCAGGTGCCAACCAGGGCGATGCACCACAGTAGGTGGCGTAGCGGCCAAACAGTTGCTGCAAGCGCGGATCTTTGAAGTGGCTACCCAGGGCTTGCCACAGCGAGGCAAAGGGCCCCAGGCTTGCCAATGTGCCCAAGCCCCTGGCACCCAAGTCGCTGGCCATGTTCAGAAGGCTGGGCCGTGAAGTCCGGATATAGGGTCCTTCCAGGCAGTGGTAAACCTCGGCGGCCTTTTTGCAAAAACCCAGAAATCGCTGAGCTTCGGCGGGAGAACTGAACTCTGCAATGGCCTGGGCTGAGCGTTCAATATCCGAATAGAGGTCGAGCTGGCTGTGATCTGCGCGCCAGGCATGACGCGCCAGAATATCGAGGGGTTGCAGACATAAGACCTCATCAAGTGAGCGACCAACCTGGTTGAAAATATTCTCAAACACCCACTTCATGGTGAAAACTGTTGGCCCGGAGTCAATCGGCAAACCACCCACCATGATCTGGCGCATCTTTCCACCAGGCGCGTTCGCCATTTCCAGCAGGGTCACCCGGATGCCTTTATTGGCCAGCAACAAGGCACTGACCAGCCCGCCGACACCGGCACCTACGATGACAACATGGCGTTCGCCCAAAACTCCGGCCTTAGTTGCCGGTTCAGTCATAGTGCCTGCCTCGCCAGTCACCCCGCAGACAGAGAGGCACAAAACGGACAAACATCGACTCCGAGAAAAAGTTGCCCGCATAGGCTGCCCGGATGGCTTCCTGGTGCGCGCCTGAACGTGCGTAGTCGTCCATGGCCTGAACATCACGCCACAAGCTAAAGGTGGCTTGTCGCAACAGGGGAGCTTCTCCCACGCCGGTAGCAAAGATACAGCCTTGGGCTTTTGAAAGCGAAACTTCGCTGGCGGGTTGCATGCGCCAGAATGCACGTGCACGCGAAGGCCGGATCGATGCGCGGGTCAGGGTAGCAATGGGCCCGGACTCGGGTGTGCTCGCTGTAATGGCGATATGCTCGCCTGACCAGCTGCCTTTGCTTGAATAGGCGCGCAGCTTGGCAGTACAGAATTCTCTGGAGCGAATTTCATACTGACGGATCAGCTCTGACTCAAGGAATGCCTGCGCTGATTCTTCATCAGTAAAAAGACAAAACAAAGCTTGACGTGATGAACTGGGCCGAATCCCAAACCCCCCGTCATAGCCACTGCCCATGATTTTGGAAAACACCAAACCTTTGATTTTGCGCAAGGGCAAGCTTTGCAGGATAAACCGGCCATAACCCCACAGGCGGTGCTCAGAGCGGATATCGGCCAGTACAAAAACAGCAATTGTCCCGGCCACCGCATCCGTTCCCGTATGGTCCGAGCTTTGCGTCTCGGTAAAAGAAAAAACTTTTGAAGTTCCCGTAGTCACTTGCCGGTGAACGGCAGGCTGCTGCGGGGCTTCAAAAGTTTCGATGGGTGGCATCTGGATGGACCACCCCCTCGGGCAGTGGTGCTTACTTGGAAGAGACTGCCACGATTTTAGCGGGTGCTACCTCTGCCCCTGCAGGTCCAGTAGCAGAATTAGCGGGAGCTGCAGCTGCAGCCGCTGGTGCTTTGAGGGCTGGATAGTCCTTGGCCATGGCAGCACCGTACAAGGGTTTGAAAGCACCCTGGTGGCAGGTAGAACAGTTAGCCTTGGCAGCGTCACCGGTGGGTCCCATGCGGTGAGGCGGATACACAGGCCCCAGAGGCTCGAGGTAGTTCACATTGAGATCTCGGGCCATTCGAATGCCATACCAGGCAGTCGCGCGCTTGGGTGTGCTTTCGCCCTCCCAGGTGTCGAATGATCGGGTGTTGTGGCAATAGGTGCAATTCACACCCAAAGACGTCGACATATGTGTCATCAGTCCGAACGTGAACTCAGCCTGTTTGGTCGAGTGCTGGTTGGATTGGGAACCCGTCATTTTCAAGGCCTCGGAACCATTGACGCGGATGCTTGAATTACCAAGCAAGTAAGGCGTAAAAGGGTCGTAGGGCAGAGAAGCGTAGCCCACGGATTTGGCGGCGCGATTCTGACCGGATGTGTCAGCCATGGACCCACCTGCAGACTTGCCCTCAGCCGGTTTAAACCAGGTCTCGGCAGGGACGTTATTACCGCGGTGGCAGGTGTAACAGGTCACACCGGTTTCAGCCACGTGGGTTTTCCAGTCGGCATTGATGTGCTGTGTCATCTGCAGCATGCGACGCGCCACGGTTTTGGTGTATTTGCTGTCATCAGCAAAATTACCCTCAATGTGACAGTAGGTACAACCCTGTTGGGGGGAGACCCACTCAGTGATCGCATTCATGGTCCGCCCGAATTCGGCAACGTTCACATCACCCAGGACTTTGACGTTTTGGTAAACATCCTTGGCCAAAGGAACACCCGTGGTTTCGGCAATAGCCGCTGCAGCCACCGGCGGCGTGTTCTTGACGACTTGTGTCGCAAGAATCCGCTCGTTGTAGTTCTGCTGCATGGCCGTACCGCGAAATCCGGTCTGTGAGACTGTGATCGGCGGCTTTTCACCGCATCCGGCCAGTAAAACGCCGATCAGGGCTGCTGGCAGGGCGATGCGTAGGGTCTTGGCAATCAGGTTCATGGTTTGACTCCCATCAAGAGGGCTGGATCAGCAGTAAGCGGGTAAACCACAGGGTAAGAAGGGACCACATGGTGTTTGACTGACCACAGGTACCAGTTGTCTACGACTGGACCAGTCAGCAAAATACCGATGCCGCCTACCAGTGGGCACAGCACCGCAAACCACCAGGCCCAGCGGTGAATGGATTCCATGGTGGCGTTGAAGCCCATGGTCCAGCGCCAGAACAAGGCGGCACGCTCGGAAGCAGTACCCCGGTCGACAATCTGCTCAATCTCGCGTTCACCACCAAAGCGGCTGACGGCAAGAATGGTTGCGCCGTGCATGGCAAACAACAAGACCGAACCGTAGAGGAACACAATGGACAGGGCGTGGAACGGGTTGTAGAACAGGTTTCCGTGTCGCAGCGAGATGGCGGCAACCCAGTCCAGGTGAGGGAAGATGCCAAAAGGCACCGACTCGGACCAGCTGCCCATCATGACTGGGCGGAAAAATCCGCACACCAGGAAAAGCCAGATTGCTGCAGCAAAGGCCCAAGCCACATGTGTTCCCATGCCCAGTTGCCTGGCGCGGCGGTACATGCGTGTCCACCAGAGAATCAGAGAGATGGTGAGGAAAAATCCTGTGATCAACCACCATCCACCTTGAGCCAGCGGAGGAATGCTCAGACCGAAAGCCGGTGGTGGTGGCTCCAGTGCCAGCCAGAACAACTGACGGATCATTTGCAATGGGTTCCAGTCCACCGCAGCCAACATGTTGAAGCCAATGATGTTGAAAGCCAGTGTTCCGAACAGGAGCGATGCAACGCCCAGCCACCCCAGGTAAATGGGCCCGATCTGCGCATTGCCGATACGACCCAAGAGGTGTGAGAAAAACGGAGTTCCGACACGACCGGAATTCCCCTTGGGCAGGGGAATGCCCATGGACGCAGGCCCGGTCGGTTGGACGGTGGTGAAGAGGTTTTGATATTCAGCCATTTTTATCTCCTTGTCGTTTTAGTGGCCCCAGATGGGCATGCTGAGCCACCAGCCCCACCATTCAGGCCAACCGCGTGTCCAGAAGGGTCCGCTGATCACAATACAGAGGGCAGCGAACCAGACGGCTGCCAGGGCAAGGAACAGCCCCAGGCGGTGAATGCCCAGTGTTCCCACGGAGTAACCAATGGCATCCCGGAAGAAGGTGTCTTCATGCTCTGGGGTCTTGACCACTTGGCCCTTTTTGGGATTGGTTGCCGACAGCACCAGGCCGCCGTGCATGGACAGCGCCAGCACGGTTGCGAAGAACAGGCTGGCTGCAATCATGTGCGCCGGGTTGTAATGAAAGTGCAAGTACTGGTAGGCCGTGTTGCTGACCCAGTCCAAGTGGCTGTAAATACCGTAGGGGAATGCATGGCCCCAACCGCCCATCAGCACAGGGCGAATAACCTGGAGTGTGAAATAGGCAAAGATCGCAAACCCGAAGGCGACCGGCACATGCAGGCCCATCCCCAGTTTGCGGCAGATCTCTATTTCACGCAGCATCCACGATACAAAAGCCCCGAGGGCACAGACGGTGATGATCTGCCACAAGCCGCCTTCCATCATCGGTGCCATGCGCAAACCATAAGAGAGATCAGGCGGTGCAATATTGATCTGCCACAAATTCCAGGTGGGCCCGGAAGCCGCTCCCCAGAGAATCATCGTGGTTCCCAGCAAGGCGAAAAACAGAGTCGACACCCCAAAGAATCCGACATAAAACGGTCCGACCCAAAAGTCGAACAGGTCACCCCCTACAAGGGTGCCGCCGCGGACGCGGTACTTTCTCTCAAAGCTCAGCATGGCCATTTTGGGCTCCTCTGACCGGCTCGCCGTACCAGCGATGCGCGGACTCAAAAAACAAATATTCGTTGGGGGTATGCGAATCAGGTCAGAAAGACCTAGCTCGCATACCAATTGAAGTGGCTAAATGCCACCTTTACTTCGATGGTGGAATCGGTGCGTTTTGGGCTGCTTTTGCAGCTTTGACGGTGTCCGGATGCCACGTGTTGATGTTGTAACGATCGCCACTGACTTGAATCAGGTGAATGCTTGTCGAAATGAAAGCAATCGCCAGGCCAGTTGCAATGATCGCCGTACGGGGATCAACAATTCTCCAATAGCGCCACATAGTGAGCTCCTTAAGTTAAGTTAGTTGTGAAATCACGGTGTACACAGCAGACTTCACGCTTCCAAACATGGATTGCGATCCCTCTGCGCCGGGCAACCAGGTGCGCCAGTCCAAAAAGAACAGTTGCCCCACCATTGCCAGCAACAAAAATACACAAAACAACGCAATAAAAAAGTACCTGAACCCCACGAGGGAGTGCGCGGTCATTTCTGATTGGTCTCGAGCGTGTGAATAAGCCATGGTTAACTCCGTGAATGGGTTACTAGAACCAGGGACGCCAGATCCACACCAAACTGTGAGCGACAAATGCGCCCACAGCCCACAACAGGTAACCCTGTATAAAGTAGGAGTGGAATTCTTGGCACTCTTCGTCCGTAAGACCTGTCGGATTTGCGGTTTGAGCCATAATTAATACCTCACTTCAAAAGCCTTTCGGCCACCACCGTACCGTGCAAGGGTACGGAACGAACTGTCATGTCGCTACTAACGCCATGGCAGACTAAGCGTCCGAAAAACGGGCGCTTGCTCCAGTTACCGGCAACACAAGAGACGCTGTTCATGCGGCCACTCCTGTTTTCGATAACTTGAACAACTCTGAGAACCGGTCGGCCTCCACACGCGAGAGGCCGGCTTCACGTGCATCTCGCTCTGCGCGATCACGTATCTGTTTTGCGGCAGAAATCCTTACCAATACTGGCTCTGCTGCTATCATTTCTTCTAAAAGTACATGCGCTTCGGGCTCCCAGGGCAGGGGCTTCTCAGAAGCGACCCGGCTGGGGGTAGCGTCAATCTTGTCCAGGTCTGTTCCCAGCGGCAGAATATGAAACAGCGCGTCAAAAAGCGCGTTGCAAAATTCCTGAATGATGTAGGTGGCGCCGGCATAACCCATAAAAGGCGTGCCGGTATGGCGGCGAATAATGGGCAAGGGGAATGACGCAGGGATGAAAGTTGCCTTCATCATCTGGCCACCGCCGCATTCAGCCAAGTAAATGCGCTCGTTATAACTGCCATACATGACCAAGGGTGTTTTGCTCGCCACCAATTTGCGCACTTCGTTGTTGTCGGTTTTTGCACCAGGGCAACGGGCCACAGCAAAATTGCAGGGCAATCCCATCTCGTCTTCCAGAAAGTGCCGGATACCGCGGGTGTAGGTCTCATTGGCGACCACCGCAAAACTGGCCGTACCAAAAAAGTCCTGAGTGACTGAACGCCACAAATCCCAGATGGGTTTGATGGTGGTGTGCTTTTCGCGCTCAATAAAGGGCTCGGGGTCCAGACCCAGCAACTCGCCCAACTTGCGCAGGAACTTGGTGGTGCTATGCAGGCCGATTGGGGCTTGAAGGTAGGGCCGCCCCAAGGCTTCGCACAACATGCGGCCGAACTCGCGGTACATGCAAATGTTGACATCGGCTTCAACCAGACGGGAGACATCAGCCAGATGACTTCCCAGCGGGAATACCATATTGATTTCAGCGCCGATGCCCTGCACCAGTCTGCGAATTTCGGCTAAATCACTGGGTGAGTTGAAGGTGCCGTAGCAGGGACCAATGATATTGACACGCGGCTTTTCACCGGCAGGACGCTCGGCAAATGGCTTGCGCGCCGGTACATGCTTGAGGCCGTACTCCGACCACAGCCAGAACATGGCGCGGTTGGCGCATTGCCACTGGTCTTCGTCAATGGTGCGGGGCAGAAACCGCATGATGTTGGTGCCCGAAGGCGTCACACCGCCACCGATCATTTCGGCAATGGAGCCGGTCACCACCACGGAGGGCAGATCCGGATCAAGTGCGGCGTGTGCCCGGCGCATGGAGCCTTCAGTGCCTTCTCGGCCCAATTGTTCTTCGGCCAGACCGGTCACCACAATGGGCAACTCGTGCGGCGGCAGGGCATCGGTGTAATGCAGCACGGATGTCACCGGCAGATTTTCGCAACCCACGGGACCATCAATGACCACTTGTAAACCCTTGATGGCGGTA
Source organism: Hylemonella sp. (assembly GCA_044376885.1). Lineage (GTDB taxonomy): Bacteria > Pseudomonadota > Gammaproteobacteria > Burkholderiales > Burkholderiaceae_C > JBEIGE01. The sequence goes on from JBILKC010000134.1 coordinate 7,361, forward strand.
AACACATACACCGCACCCCAATAACCCCCAGCGCGATCATGATCCAGAACCAGCATTTAGATCATCTCCTCGGCTTTGCGCTTTTTAGCCAACTTGACGGCCTGGCGACGCTGTTCGGCCTTGAACTCCGGACGATCCTGGGGCACGCCGTTTGCGCTTTCCCAGACACCGGAAGAGTGACCGGCTCCGACCGAGCCGAAAAATTCTTTCATTTCATCAAAGCGATGCTTGTTGCCGATGGCGTTGTTGATGACCGTTGCCAGAGAACCCGCACCACCGGGG
>JBILKC010000135.1:0-7579 GCA_044376885.1 Hylemonella sp.
TGATCTTTTTGCCATTGGGCGTACGACCCACGGCTTGAAGGACGAGATCGTAGGTTTGCGGCGCGGGGGCTGTGCCACCGGGCTCGGCGCTCTCAAACTTTTGGACCCAGGATAGTCGCAGACAGTGCCATGCCAAGTCTCCGGTGGGAATAATCCATGGATACAAAACAGATGGTCATGCTGCAACAAACTGGCCGTGCAAGCCCAATGGCAATCCATAAGGTAATTGAATACTTGCCAGTGGGCCTGCATCCACAACGGAGGCATCAAAAACCGACAGCGATGTTCTCTCACTTGGCCAGTGATAGGCAGTACCCAGCAACCAGCCTTCGCCTTCTAACCCCGTGCCGGAGCTCGGAATGTAGACGTGCTCTTCAGCAATCCAGCCGTCACCATAGCAGTAGCGTTTGACCTGTTCACCGTTCAGCGTGAGCACGCTGTCAAAGCCGTTCACCAGCGGGTGCATCTTGGGGCTGCGCGCAAGCAATGTCGTGAACTGCGTGGCCAAGCCGTTGCGCGCAGGGTGAATACGCGGGAACTCTGCTTCGGTCACACCTATTGGCTCTATCTGTGCTTTGCCAGTGGCAGGATTAAGCGTGATCTGTGTCCATTGCGTTTTGTACGGGGCTGTGTCTTTGCGGGGCTTATCTATTTGCATTTGCCGCATCGATCCCAAGATGTCGGGGTGCGCCACAAAACGCACCAGCACCGTGCCGCCCTGCTCCCAGGCATTCGCCAGATGAAAGAACCCAGTGGCGGGTACCTCAAAGCGCTGAATCGCGAAGTCGGCCTTGTCTACCAAGAGAACAATTAGGGGCGATTTTTCTTGCCACTGGTAATGCGACAGCAAATTGCCCGATGCCAAGTCACCCGAATGTTTCAATGGCATAAGCAAGAACACAAGGTGTCTGTCGGTGATGGCAAAGTCATGGACCATATCGGCTTGTGGCGCAGCCATGATGTGCTGGCGGCGGAGTTGGCCAGTCGGACTGATTTCATAGATCACCAAACGGCCTGTACCGGGCATATAACCAAAGCTCCAAACGGTGCCGTCGGGCGCAACCCTTGGGTGAGCTGAGAACGGCGCGCCCTTAGTTTCATGGGACCAAACCTTAAAGCCTTTGGCTTCTAAAGTAAGGGGGTCTACCGCCAAAGCCGAGCCAGCTTCCCACAATGCAAACAGCTCGCCTATAGCCGGCAGCGACAACAGGTTAATGTTGGCCGGGTTAATGGTGTCTGGCCCGGCAATCGGCGGTGAATTAGGCAAGGTCTGTGCAAAGCCTGAATGGAGCAAACGACCTGCCGCCTCTTCTGCCTTGAGCTTTGGCGTGGCCAGCATCATGCCGCGATGTGAGATGCGTCCGCGTTGAAAGCGAAATGCTTGCAACATGCCATCGCCGTCGAACCAATGGTTCATAGACACGCCGCCAAGTTCACGTCGAGCAGGGCCCACGCGGTACAGCGTGCCATTCAGGGCAGCCGGCCAACGGCCTTGTATGCGAAGTGGCCCGCTGTCCAGCGGCGCTTTTAACGGGCCGTTGTAGGGGGTGTAACTGCTGAGCCAAGCGTTTGTCGGTGTGGCGGTGTGGCCCAGACGAGTGGTGCCGGCTGCCGCGGCTGCGGCCAGGACGGCAAGTGCAGTGCGACGGTTGAAAGTTTGGATGGTCATGATGGGGTTGCCTTTATTTCTTCTTACTTCAGGTCGAACGCTTGTTGCTGTGCGCTGTCTTCCACGCGAAATGCGGCCTCTGCAAACGTCGGCGGCCCAGTCAGGCCGCGTGCATTGCGGCTGAAACCGTACAACTCTGTCGGTATGCCGAAGAGGTTGGTATCCAGCTTGGCGTTGCTGTTTTCGTCGAGGAAGGCGGTGACCGCATATTCGCCCTTGGGCAGGTTGGTGAATTGCAGCGTGGCCTTGCCCTCCATGGGAACCGCGGTGGCGGTGTGCAGAGCGTTACCGCGTGGAAAACTGTTGGCTTTGTCGAAAACGGCGACCATGACGGCACCTTGGCGTGCGGTGGGCAGATTGATTTCGACTTTCAGGTCACCCGCATGTGCGGAGCAGGTGGCAAGGATGGCCGCCAGCGCAGTCAAAAATTTGGAGGGAATTGAGGTGATCATTGTGATTTCCTTTTCAGGTGTGGACGATGGACAGGGTATTGATAGATACAGGCTACAAAACCAGAAGGGTCAGGCGCAGCGCACGGCTCGCAAAGATGCCGCAGAAGACGCCGAAGTCGCCGAAGTCGCCATCATCAGCGACATAGGCACCCAGCTGCCGGGCAGTTGGAGCTTGCGGGAGGCGCTGTAGAGGCACACGCCTGTCGGCTGTGGAAAGTGTTTGACGATCAGCACCAGGATGAAGGCAGTGGTTAGCCAGATGCCTAAGACTGTGGGCGTGGCACCAAATGCCGATACCGTGCCATACATCGAGAACGCACCCAGCCCCAAGGGCAGCAGCGTGAAGACACCAGCCACCACACAGGTGCCTAAGTCCCGGAATCAACAGGCGAGTATTAGGGGGACCCATGCGTAGCCGAAAGAGCTGTGAATTTTGGGTCGTTGTGCGCCTCTTTTGCGGGTCCATAGGGCTACCCCCTATGACCACCGGACCTGTGGCGATGGCACCCAATGCGGCGCTGGTTTGTATAGCGATGAGCGGCGACATATCCATGGTTTTCTCCGTTGTATGGCTTGGGACGGACTGTGCCGCGCCCGAACACTGGCTGCAACGTCTATGCGACGAAACGCGTTTTTAGGAGCTTGAAACCGTCACCGGGAAGCGTCAAATGCAACGCACGCAACGCACGGCCAGCGAAAATCGCGGCTTATCAATCAAGTTTTACCTGTACTTCACCCTGCTCATCAAACGGATAGGAAATTCAACCGTTTAAGGGTAAATTTTGCGCAGGTGTGCAACTGCCGTGCGCCACCTCCGCCGCTATACCAATGCTCTCGCCCAGCGTCGGATGCGGGTGTATCGTTTTGCCGATATCCACTGCGTCCGCACCCATCTCGATGGCCAGGGCAATCTCGCCGATCATGTCCCCCCGCGTGGGTGCCGACCATGCCGCCCCCCAGGATCTTGCCATGGCCGTGTGCTTCTTCGCTATCGTCAGACAACAACTTGGTAACGCCTTCGTTACGGCATTGATAGTTTCAAAAAGAATTTCATAATATGTAAACCGATCTGTATAATTTGACTGACTAAAACGAACACTTTCTTTCGCAAAACAATGAACCCCAACCGCCAAAAGGTGCTTGACGCCACATTGAAGTTACTCGCACAGTCTGGCCTCTCTGGCGCCGGCCTAAACGATGTAATTGCCCTGAGCGGCGCATCAAGAGGGTCGCTGTATCACTTCTTTCCCGATGGCAAGCAGCAATGGGTCGCCGAGGCCTTGCAGATCTACGCCGAAGCATTTGCAGAGGGATGCGAGAACGCAATTTCCAAAGCGCCAACCGTCCCGCAGGGAATCGCCAACGTTTTTATCTTCGCTGCCAAGATGATGATAGACCGCGACTTCCGAAGCGGATGCCCGGTGGGTGCTGTCGTGCTCGATCTCGATAGTGATAGCGAGCCCCTGAGGGTGTTGTGCCTGTCCATCATGGCTCAATGGCAACATCGGCTTGCGGCCCATATGACACCAATGCCAGAGGCGAAGGCTTTGGCACTAGCCAAAATGATCATTGCCTGTTTTGAAGGCGCGTTCATGCTCGCCCGTCTGGAGCGCAGCACGGCGCCATTGACACTGGCCGCGGAGCAAATCGCCACTCTGCTGGAGGCCCAGCTCGCAACCGTTTCCCGGAGCCATTGATGCGGCGCGGCATTCGATGGCTCCTTTGGCTGTGGAACTTTTGGCCACCATTTTTTGGCGCTGGCATTCGCTTGACCGCGATCCGACAGGATCTGATGGGTTTGGAAGTTCATCTCAAGAACCGCTTGTGGACACGGAACCCAATGGGCACCCAATTCGGCGGAGCTATTTTTGCAATGACCGATCCTTTTTATGTGGGCATTTTTCGCCTGCACCTTGATCGCGACATCCTTGTTTGGGACAAGGCAGCAAACATCCGCTTCAAGAGCCCTTCGCGTGCGCAACTTCGCGCGGTTTTCCAGATCACTCCCGAAGAACTTGCCAAGGTTCGCCAAGAGATGTTGGTCAAGGACCAAATGGACTGGACAAAAACGGTCGAAGTGACTGACACAAGCGGCAAGGTCGTCGCAGTCGTCGACAAAACCCTGGCATTTCGCCGCAAGCGGGAAGTCGCAACAAATGGCTCAACCTGAAGGCACAAACATGAGCGCTGCAGAAAACCTGAAATCCAGATTCACGAGGTACGCCTTCAACCTTGCGCCAGTGTTCCGGGCCACGGGTGCCTGGATTACTCATATCAGCGCTGACTTGCAGCTCGTCAAACTGAAGCTGCCACTCACGCTGAAAACAAAGAACCCTATGGGGACTATGTGCGGCGGCAACATGTACAGCGCCGTGCATGGCATCTACCTGGTAATGCTCATGAAGAATTTGGGACCTGGTTATCTATGCCTGGACCGCTTGTCGACCATCAAGTTCCTGAAGCCCGGCAAGGGCACCTTGTTCGCCCGGTTTGAACTAACGCCAGACGAGATTGCCACGGTAAAAGCGCTGCTGGCAGAGTACGGGCGCACAGATCGCCACTACCAGGTCGAGTTGAAAGACGCTAACGGTGTGGTGTGCAGTGAGGTTACCTGTACGGTGCATGTCCGCCTGAAGGCTGGCTAACGCAAGCTTGGTTGTGCTCTTAATCAATGATTGCAATGAAATCCAACAAAGTTAGAAAAGGAGCTAAACATGAGCCAGACAGTGTCAGTTTCCATACAGGATCGAGTGGCGATTGTGACCATCGAGAGGCCACAACACCGCAATGCTGTTGACTTACCCACCGCTGAAGCATTGCTGGCTGCTTTCAAGTCATTTGATGCCAACAAGGATGCTCACGTCGCCATACTCACGGGGGCAGGAGGAGCATTCTGTGCAGGCGCAGTCGGGTTGGTCCCATCGGCGCAAACTCACCATCGGGTTCAACCGGCTTGCGTTCTCCTGCGGCCAAAGCCTGCAAATCGGTACCCGCGCAAAAGGCACCTGCCGCACCCGTGAGTATGGCGACATCCGCGTCGTCGTTGGCATCGAAAGACTTGAACGCCGCCAGCAAAGCCTGTGCAGTTGGCAGATCGACGGCGTTGCGGTGCTGTGGCCTCTTGATGGTCACAATAGCGACCCGGTCCCGGATGGAAATGGATACTGTCTCACTCATCTTGCGGCTCCCTTTCTACTGCGGTTTCCTATTGCTCTGGCTTCAAGCGGACATGGACCGTGCACGTCACCTCGCCGCACAAAACTCCGTTGGCGTCCTTAAGTTCAATACGGTACTGGCGGTCTATTCGCCCATGCTCGGCAACCAGGGCCTTGACTGCGTCGATCTCGTCGCGGGTCAATTCAAATTGGGCAAACAGGGTGCCTCTGCCGGGTTTCAGGAATTTGATGGTTGATAAACGGTCCAGACAAAGATAGTTGGGCCCTAAATTTTTTAAGAGCATCACGAGGTAGATGCCATGAACAGCGCTGTACATATTGCCGCCGCACATGGTTCCCATCGGATTTTTGGTCTTCAGCGTGAGTGGCAATTTGAGTTTCACAAGGCGCAAGTCAGCGCTGATGTGCGTGATCCAGGCACCCGTGGCCCGGAAAACCGGTGATAGATTGAAGGCATACCGCATCAATCGGGACTTCAGACTTTCTGTTGCACTCATGAATTTGCTTTCACGTTGAATGGTTTGCCATGGTTTAGCGCTTGCGTCTGTTACTTCGACCGTCTTGGACCAGTCCAATCGGTCCTGCAGCGTCATTTGCCCCCGAAACTGGACAATCTCTGCGTGGGTGATTTGGGAGACTGCCCTCTGAAACGGCTTCGATATGGGCCTCCAGCAACGTGGTCATCTGCTCCGCTGCCAGTGTCAGTGGGGCGGTGCTGCGCTCTAGGCGGGCGAGCATAAAGGCACCTTCAAAGCAGGCAATAACCATCTTTGCAAGCGCCAAGGCCTTTGCCTTTGGCAGTGGCGTCAGGTGGGCCGCAAGTTGGTGCTGCCATTGCGCCATGATGTCCAGACACAGGCTGCGCAGGTGCTCGCTATCGTCATCAAGATCCAGCGCGACTGCTCCCACCGGACAGCCACTTTGGAAGTTGCGGGTTTTCATCATCTTTGCCGCAAACAAAAAGACGTTGGCTATCCCTTGCGAAACCGTTGGGGCTGTGGAAATTGCCGTCTCGCAGCCCTGCGCAAACGAGTCGGCATAGATCTGCAAAGCCTCCGCAACCCACTGCTGCTTGCCACCGGGGAAAAAGTGATAAAGCGATCCCCTCGATGCGCCGCTCAGAGCAATGACATCATTGAGGCCGGCTCCCGAGAGGCCAGACTGCGCGAGTAACTGCAATGTGGCGTCAAGCACTTTTTGGCGATTGGGATTCATGGCTCGCTTTGTTCCGGGTCGAGGGCAACTGACTCTGTAGCAAATAAAACAAAAGTATACAGATCAGTCTATATATTTGCAAGCTGTTGCGTACAAACCAGTTACTGCACGTCAGATCAGTTGGTCACCTCTGGTTTCGATTCACCAATGCCACGGCAATCCATGGTGTGCGGCTCCTCTGCTTCAGCACCACCGCAACTAAAACAGCCCCATTCTCAGAACCTCAGCCCGCCTGGCCACCCAAGCGCTGCCCACCCGGCTCATCAACGTCGATGTCGATGTCGATCGATAAGGCTGCGCTTGAATCCGCAGGCCACCCGCTTGCGCACGACCTGGCGGCCCCGACGGAAGTTCCAGTCCCGCGCTCCCTCTCAGAGCGTCAGGCTTGCCGTTTGGAGTGCCATCGCTCAGCAACAAAACGCACCAAAGCACGCGCGCTTTCGCTCGCCACAGGGAAGGGCAAGGTCAGCGCCTGGACGGTTTCGCCTTCCGCCAACGGAAGGTGCCAGTTTGGCAAGAGATCGATGAGCAAACCCGAGTCGAGTTGTTGCGCGACGGAACAGTCCATGGTCAGCACCACGCCGCTGCCAGCCATCGCGAGGGCAATCAAAGTGTCAAGGTCTTCGCTGTAGACGACACCACGCACTTGCACTGTTTTCGAGTGCTTGCCGGAGCGCCACAGCAAGGTCGACGCATTGTCGCGGGCAGCGCCAAACAGGAGCAGCGGTGTTGTGCTCAGCGCGGTTGGGTCGGGCAGCGGTGCGAATCGGAGTGGCGAAGCATAGGCACTGATGCGAAATGGAACCACTGGCCGCGCCACCAAATCTTCAGGCGGCTTGCGCGTTATCCGAAAAGCCACATCAACGCCTTCACGCAGCAGGTCCATGCGCCGGACGTTAAATAGCAGCTCATAGCTCAAGCCAGGATGTAGCTGTTGAAACTCGGCCAAAAGGGGTACCAGCAAAGTGCGGCCAATACTGGGCGCAGCACTGATGCGCAACCGCCCCGCGAAGCCAGCCTGCGTGGCGCGAATCGTGCCCCGTGCGGTTTCGGCGGCATCCAGCACC
>JBILKC010000136.1:0-7569 GCA_044376885.1 Hylemonella sp.
AGCGGTCACCATTGCCAAGACCATGCCCGGCACACCGATCAAGCTGATCTGGTCGCGCGAAGAAGACATGCAGCATTGCTTCTACCATCCGGTCACCCAATGCAAGATGACTGCCGGCCTGGATGCACAAGGCAACATCACCGGGCTGCACATGCGCATCTCGGGACAGTCCATCCTGGCTACAGTGGCTCCACAAAACATCCGCAACGGCAAGGACCCCGTGATGTTTCAGGGCCTGGAAGCCACAGGTGTTGAATCCCCAATGGGTTACACCTTTCCCAACCTGCTGATTGACCATGCCATGCGCAACCCGCATGTGCCTGCGGGCTTTTGGCGCGGCGTGAACCTGAACCAGAATGCGATTTACCTGGAAAGTTTTCTCGATGAAATCGCACACGCCACCAAACAAGATCCACTGGCCCTGCGGCGCAAACTGATGGCCAACCACCCCAAGCATCTGGCTGTGTTGAACGCGGTTGCAGAGCGTGTAGGCTGGGACAAGCCTGCGCCCAAAGGTGTGTTCCGCGGCCTGTGCCAGACCATGGGCTTTGGCAGTTATGTCGCCGCCTGTGCCGAGGTCTCGGTCAGCAAGGCCGGCAAGCTCACCATTCACCGCATTGTGGCGGCCACCGACCCAGGCCACGCCGTCAACCCGCAGCAAATTGAAGCGCAGGTGGAAGGCTCTTTTGTCTACGGGCTGTCAGCCGCCTTGTACGGTGAATGCACGGTTCGGGACGGCGCGATTGTGCAAAAGAACTTTGACAGCTATCAGGTCATGAGGATGGATGAGATGCCCGTGGTCGAAACCATCACCATGCCCTCGGGTGGCTTTTGGGGCGGCGTGGGTGAACCCACCATTGCCGTGGCCGCACCGGCCGTGCTCAATGCCATTTTTGCCGCCACCGGTAAGCGCATCCGCGATTTGCCACTGAAGAACCACAGCCTCAAGAGCGCATGATGGCAATGGCCGGGGCCAGTACAGCCAGGAAAGTTTTGACTTCACGCCTGCTTGTATTCGCCCTGGGCTTGTCACCATTGGTGTTGATGGCCCAGACCGGCAACACCCGCGTGGTCGCTGATGGCATTTCAGAACCGCTGACGGCGCAGCCGGGCGATCCCGAACGGGGCCGCAGCATTGTGGGCAACCGCCAGCTCAGCATGTGCCTCTTGTGCCATACCGGCCCGTTTCCTGAGGAGCGGTTTCAGGGCAATCTGGCCCCGGCACTGGACGGTGCAGGCCAGCGCTTGAGCGCGGCGCAATTGCGCCTGCGTCTGGTGGACTCCAAGCGCATCAACCCGGACTCATTCATGCCGGCCTACCATGCCACAGACGGCTTAAAACGTGTGGGCGCGGCCTGGGCCGGCAAGCCAATATTGTCAGCGCAGCAAATTGAGGACGTGGTGGCCTATTTAAGCCTTCTGCGCCACTAGGTCAGACTATGCCCAAGCAGAGCCATCATTCAAGCCTGGTGAACAAGACCGCCAACGCCATCCCTGCTTCAGCCGAACAGGCCGGTTTGTTGAACCGGCGCGATTGGCTGATGACTGCCACGGCCTTGGGCGGGAGTATCTGGACTTGCAGGGCCAGCGCCAGCACCATTGAACTGGACCAGGCTCTGCGCAGCTATGCCAAAGGGGCAAGCATCAGCCCGGGTCGTGTCAAGCTGGAGATTTCACCGCTGGTGGACAACGGCAACACCGTGCCCATGACAGTATCCGTAGACAGCCCCATGACCGCGTCAAATCATGTGGTGTCAATTGCTGTGTTCAACGAGAAAAATCCCCAGCGCGACATCTGCAGGTTTGTCCTGGGCCCCAGGGCGGGCAAGGCCAGTGTCAGTACACGCATCAGGCTGGTCACCACGCAAAAGCTGGTGGCTGTGGCACAGATGAATGACGGAAGCTACTGGTCCGATACGGTTGACGTGATCGTCACGATTGCCGCCTGTCTTGAGGACAACATCTGACCATGGCCATCACCCTCATCAAGGTGCCTAAAGCAGCTCGTCGCGGCGAAGTCATCGAGATCCACACCACCATCGGGCATCCCATGGAAACCGGCAACCGGCCGGGCGCTGACGGAAAAATTTTGCCGCGCGACATCATCCAGCGCTTTACCTGCAACTACAACGGCGTATTGGTGTTCAGCGCCGAGCTGTTTGCGGCCATGGCCGCCAACCCCTATCTGGCCTTTCATACCGTCGCCACTGAAACCGGCGTATTGCTCATGACCTGGGAGGGCGACCGGGGATTTCGCCACACCGAAAGCGTGTCCATCCAGGTCAGTTAAAGCGGCAACCCGACGATGCCCCTCACCCCACGGCGAGTCCTGCTGCTGGCAGCGTTGTCTGGCCTGTCTGCCCTGGCCCAGCCCCAAGCTGCACCAGACACCCGACGTTCGGGCTTTGAATTCATGGGCAGCAGTACCCAGGCCATGCAGCGTGATGACTCCCTCAACCCGGCCATGCTGTGGGTCAAGCAGGGGGAGGCGATCTGGAACCGGTCAGAACTTGCCCCAACACCGCCCACAGCGCCCTTATCAGCCACCAACCCTGCTGCCACCCCCAGGGCTGCCACGCCTTGCGCCAGCTGCCATGCCATCAGCCGCATGGCAGGTGTAGCGGCCCGCTATCCAGCGTTTGACGCCAAGCGCCAACGCCCCATCAACCTCGGGCAGCGCATCAACCTGTGCCGGCAAGAACAGCAAAACCTGCCCCCATGGGCTGCTGAACATGCCGATTTGCTGAGTGTGGAGAGTTTTGTGGCGTTTCAGTCGCGCGGCATGCCCGTGGAGTCTAACCCGGATGAACGACTCAAACCCTTTTTGGCCAACGGCCGGCAGCGCTATCAGCAGCGCATGGGCCAGCTTGATCTGTCATGCGCACAGTGCCACGACCAGCGCTGGGGGCAGCGGCTGGGGGGCAGTGTGATTCCCCAAAGCCACCCCACTGCCTACCCGGTGTACCGTTTGGAGTGGCAGTCCATGGGGTCGCTGCAGCGCCGCCTGCGCAACTGCATGAACGGCGTGCGCGCAGAGCTCTACCCCTATGGCTCTCTTGAACTGGTCGAGCTGGAACTCTTTCTGGCGCAGCAAGCCGCCGGCATGCCGCTGGAGTCGCCGGGCGTAAGGCCCTAAGGTGCGGGGCACGCGCCGGGCTGAACCCGGAGAAATGCCAAGCAGTCTTACTTCAGGGCCTTGAAGCGCATGCGTTTGGGCTTGGCACCCTCTTCGCCCAGGCGCTTTTTCTTGTCGGCTTCGTATTCCTGGTAATTGCCGTCAAAGAAGATCCACTGGCTGTCGCCCTCACAGGCAATGATGTGGGTGGCAATACGGTCCAGAAACCAACGGTCGTGGCTGATCACCATCAGGCTGCCGGCAAACTCCAGCAGGGCGTCTTCCAGCGCACGCAGGGTTTCCACATCCAGGTCGTTGGACGGCTCGTCCAGCATCAGCACATTGCCACCTGCTATCAAAGTTTTAGCAAGGTGCAGGCGTCCACGCTCACCGCCGGACAACATGCCCACTTTTTTCTGCTGATCGGCACCATTGAAGTTGAAGCGCCCACAGTAGGCCCGGCTGGCCATCTGGAACTTGCCCACGTTGATCATGTCCAGTCCGCCGGAGACATCTTCCCAGACGGTTTTGTCGTTGGCCAGGTCGTCCCGGGTTTGATCCACAAAGGCCATCTTGACCGTGGCGCCAATTTTCACGGTTCCGGAATCCGGCTTTTCCTTGCCGGCAATCATCTTGAACAGCGTGGATTTACCCGCGCCGTTGGGGCCGATGATGCCCACAATCGCACCCGCAGGCACCTTGAAGCTGAAGTTGTCGATCAGCACCCGGTCGCCAAATGACTTGGTGACATTGACAAATTCAATCACCTCATTGCCCAGCCGGTCGGCCACGGGAATGAAGATTTCGTTGGTTTCGTTGCGCTTCTGGTACTCAAAGTCCGAGAGTTCCTCAAACCGCGCCAAACGCGCCTTGCTTTTGGCCTGTCGCGCCTTGGGGTTCTGGCGCGACCACTCCAGTTCTTTCTTCAAGGCCTTGGCACGGGACTCTTCGCCCTTCTGCTCGGCCTCCAGCCTGGCCTGCTTTTGTTGCAGCCAGTCGCTGTAATTACCCTTGTAGGGAATGCCCGAACCCCGGTCCAGCTCCAAAATCCACTCGGCCGCGTTGTCCAAGAAGTAGCGGTCATGGGTAATGGCCACCACCGTGCCGGGGTAGCGCTGCAAAAACTGCTCCAGCCAGTCCACAGACTCGGCGTCCAGGTGGTTGGTGGGTTCATCCAGCAACAGCATGTCGGGCTTGGACAGCAGCAAACGGCAAAGGGCCACGCGGCGTTTTTCGCCACCCGACAGCACGCCAATATTGGCATCCCAAGGCGGCAGGCGCAGCGCGTCCGCCGCAATTTCCAGCTGGTGCTCGGAATCGGTACCGGCTGTGGCAATGATGGCCTCCAGCTCGGCCTGCTCGGCGGCCAGCGCGTCAAAGTCTGCGTTTTCTTCACCGTAAGCGGTGTAGACCTCTTCCAGCCTGGCCTTGGCGCTGAACACCTTGCCCATGCCGGCTTCTACGCTCTCGCGCACCGTCTGGGTTGGGTCCAGCTGGGGCTCTTGGGGCAGGTAGCCGATATTGAGGCCAGCCATGGGAATGGCTTCGCCCTCAATCTCTTTGTCTACGCCCGCCATGATCTTGAGCAGGGTGGATTTGCCCGAGCCGTTGGTACCCAGCACGCCAATCTTGGCACCCGGGAAAAAACTTAAAGAGATGTCTTTGAGGATGAAGCGCTTGGGCGGCACGATCTTGCCGACGCGGTTCATGGAGAAAACGTATTGAGCCATGGAAGTTTGGTGTCTCGTTGATCAGGGTGAAAGCCGCATTATCGGTCGTCGACTGTTTCAGTATTTTGATGCGCCAGCGTGTAACCGTCCATCCGGCACTGATTTCAGGCTACAACCCTCCGGCCCGTAGGATATTTGGCTCGTGTTCATTAGCGAAACTTGGCCAGATTTTCAGGTAACCTTGGCCTTTCTTGAAATGCCAATAGAGCATTGGTTGTTGGTAACCAATTTACATAATTCCTGGGAGATTCAATGACGGGCAATACCCCACCAAACCCGCACTGGTTCAGCGTAGCCGACACCTTCCGTGAGTATGTGACGTCAACTTTTTTCAATATCTGGCTGGGTTTTGCCTACATATCTTCGTCCTTGCACACCAGGCAAAAGGGCTGGTGAAGTAGCTACCATGAACACCCCGATCCCAAGCGCAAAACCTCCTGCCGGTTATGCCGCCATCCATGGGGGCATTGTGGAGTTACTTCAAGCCGCCCGTGTGGCCACAGCGCGCAGCGTCAATGCGCTGATGACGGGGTGCTACTGGGAAATTGGTCACCGCATCGTTAAGGCAGAACAAAAAGGCAAACGCAAGGCCAGTTATGGCGATGTACTCATCAAACAGCTGGCCAACGACCTAAGCAGTCAATTTGGGCGTGGCTTTGGATGGCGCAACCTATTTCAAATGCGTGCCTTTTATCTGGCATGGCCGGGATTATTGCAGACACCGTCTGCAATATCTGGCAACACCCACCAGTTGGAACTTATTGCACACCATTTCCCACTGCCGTGGTCTGCTTACGTGCGCTTGCTGTCCGTCAAAGACGAGCATAGTCGGCATTTTTATGAGGTTGAAGCCTTGCGTGGCGGCTGGAGCGTGCGCCAGCTTGACCGCCAGATCGGAAGCCAGTTCTATGAACGTACCGCCCTATCCAAAAACAAAGCGGCCATGCTCACCAAGGGGGCAGTTGCTAAACCAGAAGACTCGATAGATCCGACTAATGCCGCAAAAGACCCATATGTATTAGAGTTTTTGAACCTAAAAGACGAGTACTCTGAAAGCGACCTTGAAGAAGCCCTGATTCGCCGACTGGAAGACTTCCTGCTGGAACTTGGCAATGACTTCACGTTTGTAGGTCGGCAGCGCCGCTTGCGCATTGACCAGACTTGGTATCGCGTTGACCTGCTTTTCTTTCACCGTCGCCTGCGATGCTTGGTCATCATCGACTTAAAGCTCAGCAGCTTGACGCACGCTGACGTGGGCCAGATGCACATGTACTGCAACTATGCCAAAGAAAACTGGACTCTTCCCGATGAAAACCCTCCAGTTGGTTTGATCCTGTGCGCAGATAAAGGGCACGCATTGGCGCGATACGCATTGGATGGACTCCCCAACAAGATCATGGCAGCCAACTACAAAACAGTTCTGCCGGATGCCGAAGTTCTGCAAATGGAGCTTGAGAAAACAAGGCTGATGCTTGAATCGCGTGGAGCAGTGCGTAACAAGAGGTATAGCTGAAACATGTCTGATCTATTTTTCGAGAAGCCAATTCTCAACTCGCCGTATCAGTATCCTGGTCGCCACTGGGAACTTGACGGTACCGGCCAGCCTACCCAACAGATCGTCGAAGCTCGCCGCCGGGCCGAGTTCATTACCCCCATTCCCAAGGCGAAAAAGCAGAAGGGCGCTGCCAAGCAGGAGGCCCTACTCTTTGAGGGGGACTTGTCAACGCAGAAACAGGCATACGACCACACTGCAGTCATCAACTCGGTGCGACAAGAAGTTGACAAGTGGCGTGCCCTGGCGAATCCCGCAGACTGGCGCGTCACTCCAGAGACGGCCCGACTATTGCAGCATTGGCGGCACCATGCGTTCAGCAGCATCCGCCCGTTCTTCTGCCAAGTAGAGGCTGCCGAAACAATCATCTGGCTCACCGAAGTTGCCCCGCAAGTCGGCAAGATCGGCCAGACCTTCCTCGACCATCTGGCCAACGCCAATAACGATGCCAACCCGGAATTGATGCGCTTGGCCTTGAAGCTGGCCACCGGCGCAGGCAAGACCACGGTGATGGCAATGATCATTGCTTGGCAGACCGTCAACGCTGTACGCCGACCTGGCAGCAAGAAGTTCACGCGAGGCTTCCTGTTGGTGGCCCCCGGCTTGACCATCAAGGACCGCCTGCGCGTTTTGCAGCCCAACGACCCCGACAGCTACTACGCCAGCCGAGAACTGGTGCCCAGCGACATGCTGGACGATCTGAACCGTGCCAAGATCGTCATCACCAATTACCACGCATTCAAACTCCGAGAGCGCATCGAGTTGTCCAAAGGTGGACGCCTGCTGCTGCAAGGGCGTGGCGGAGATGAACTGAATACCTTGGAAACAGAGGGCCAGATGCTACAGCGCGTCATGCCTGATCTGATGGGTATGACCAACGTGCTGGTTATCAATGATGAGGCTCACCATTGCTACCGCGAGAAACCCGATGCCGAGGCGGACGCTGACGCACTGAAGGGCGATGAAAAGAAAGAGGCTGACGAGAACAACGAGGCCGCCCGCATGTGGATCACTGGCTTGGAGGCAGTCAACCGCAAGCTTGGCGTCGCCAAGGTGGTAGACCTGTCGGCCACGCCGTTCTTCCTGGCTGGTTCAGGCTACATCGAGGGCACCTTGTTCCCATGGACCATGAGCGACTTCTCGCTGATGGACGCCATCGAGTGCGGCATCGT
>JBILKC010000137.1:0-7548 GCA_044376885.1 Hylemonella sp.
TTCGCGAATGGCGGTATGCGGGCACCCCCCCGTCTCGACCCCCATGATGCGGTCGGCGGCCAGGGCACCGCTTACCGTGAGCAGGCGCTGGTCTTCCTTGGTGTAAATGTCGTTGGTAATGGCCACCAGGTCGTACTGATCGCGCATGGCCTTGCAGAGCATTTCCAGCAGCGTGGTTTTGCCCGAGCCAACCGGGCCGCCGATGCCCACGCGCAGGGGGGGCAGGTTTTTGGTGCGGTGCGCGATGTGATGCAGTGTGTTCATGGGCTTGATGGTGGAGGCGGGTAGAGAAGAGAGTGGTGCAGGGCGGGCGCTGGTCACAGGGATTCAGGAACGAAACAGGCGGGAGTACTGCACCTCATGCTGGGCGCTCAAAATGGCCAGCATGGGTGAAAACGCCTTGCGTGTGTCGTCATTCACACGCAAGGCCTGGTCAACGGCGGCTGGTATTTCATGGCTTAGAGCCGAGAGGATGCGCTGGCCTGCGCTTTGCCCCAGCGGTACTGACTTGATGGCGGCCTGGGTCATGTTCTCAGCCCAGCCAAAGGCGTAGGTGAGCAGACAATCGCGCACAGCGGCCTGGGTGGCGCTGGCTGCCAGGGCAAAGGCCAGGGGGTAGGTGGGTTGCAAGCTGGCCAACTGGTCAATCTGCGCGGCCGACGCCGTGGTGTGGTTGCGCAGCCACTCCAGCAGGCTCCTGCCCATTTGCTCGGTCTGTGCGCGCAACTCGCTGCTCTCACGGGTTTGCAAGACCCAGGCGTTCAGCGCACGGATGCGCGCCACATCGCCCGAGCGCCAGGCGCTAACCGCCTGTGCCACGGCGGGCAGGTCCGAGCGCGCAAGGCTTAAGTGCAGCTGGTCCATCAGCCACGCTGATGCTTCAGTTTCTGTAGCTACATAGCCTTTATCCACGGCGGATTCAAGGCATTCTGAGTAAGAAAACCCACCGATGGGCAGGGCTGGTGAGGCCAGCCACATGAGCTGAATCAGGCTGCTGTCAAGCATGGCGGGTATTGGCTAGTGCTGGTGTCCGCAGCCGGGGCCGTGCACATGCGGGGTGGCTTGTGCAGGAGCGGTGGTGATGGGAATAGCGGCCAGCCTGGATGGGGTTGGCGTATGGTCGTGATGATGGTCGTGATGATGGTCGTGAGCGTGGTCGTGCTTGCTGTGGTCATGGCCCCCGTGGTGGTGGCCGCCCGTGGCATAAGCACCATTCTCGGGTTCAAACGACTCATCCACCGCATTGACGATCAGGTGCATGGCGCGCAGCATGTCGGCCAGCACGTGGTCGGGCTCAATCTTCAGGTGATCGGGCTTGAGCTCAATGGGCACATGGCGGTTGCCCAGGTGGTAGGCCGCACGGATCAGGTCATAGGGCGAGCCGTGGTTTTGGCAGTGGGTGATTTTTAACACCGCCTGCGGTGCCGCCACAACCTTGATGAGCGAGCCGTCTTCGGCCACCAGCACATCGCCACCGCGCACCACCGTGCCACGCGCCAAAAAAACACCGAGTTGCCGGCCAGAAGAGTCCAGCGCTTCAAAGCGGCTTTTTTGCCGGATGTCCCAGTCGAGTTCAACGCTGCTGGCGCGTTTGAGCAGGGCAGCAGCCAAACCTTGGCCTTGAGCAATGAGTTTGTTGGCAGTGAGCATGGGATTTGTTATTATAACGTTCGTTATAACTAAAGGGGTTGTGATGTCAGCACTCAAATTAACGCAGATTGGTAATTCCGTCGGGGTGATTTTGCCCAAAGATGTGCTCGCACGTTTGAATGTTGAAAAGGGTGACACGCTTTACTGGTCAGAAACAGCGTCAGGCCTGACCCTGACCACCTACAACCCGGAATTTGCGGAACAAATGACGCTTGCGCGCCAGATCATGAAAAAGCGCCGAGACGTTTTGCATGAGTTGGCCAAATGACAGCGTCAAAGCAGACTTGGCGCTGGATACAGGCTGAGCTGATCAGCGCGGTTCACGACGAGCAATTGGCAGAACATGGTGGCGGTCAAGGCGTCAGGGACGCAAACCTGCTGGATTCGGCGTTGGCAAGACCAGAGCAACTTGCCCACTATGGGGTGCCGGATGCCGCTGATCTGGCTGCCAGTTATGGCTATGGGATTTCCCGCAATCATCCTTTTGTAGATGGCAACAAGCGGACTGCTTTTGTGGCCGTTGAACTTTTTTTACTTCTCAACGGCCATGAGCTTGTGGCCAACGATGCAGACTGCGTCATGACCATGCTCTCCGTGGCCTCAGGCGACCTCTCTGAAGCCGAATTTGCAGCCTGGATTCGCCTGCATATCCAGCCGCGCAAACCTTGAAAGTTTTTCCACTCTTTGGTTTGCGGCTTCGTTCTCAGAACAAAAAGTACCTTTGTGCCATCGGCAAGCTCACCGCCGGCTCGCAGGTGAGCAGTTGGCCGTCGGCGCGCACGCTGTAGGTCTGGGCGTCAATCTCCATCACCGGCAGGTAGCTGTTGTTCACCATATGCTGTTTGCGCACACCGCGGATGTTCTTGGCCACACTGAGTGTTTTGGTCAGACCAAAACGCTGGCCTATGCCGGCGTTAAAGCCCGCTTGCGAAACAAAGGTCAAAGAGCCGCGGGCCAAGGCCCCGCCAAAGGCACCGAACATGGGGCGGTAGTGCACCGGCTGCGGTGTGGGGATGGAGGCATTGGGGTCGCCCATGGCGGCCATGGCGATAAAACCACCCTTCAAGATCAGTGCCGGTTTGACACCAAAAAAGGCGGGTTTCCAGACCACCAGGTCGGCCCACTTGCCCACCTCAATGCTGCCTACCTCGTGGCTGATGCCATGGGACAGGGCGGGGTTGATGGTGTACTTGGCCACATAGCGTTTGACGCGGAAGTTGTCGTTGCGCTGCAGGGCTTCGACAGGCTCAGCCTGAACGGACCCCGTTGGTCCTGAGCCGCCTGTTCTGAGCCCCGTGAGTCCTGAGCCGCCTGTTCTGAGTCCCGTCGGAGGGCTCAACCAGCCCCGCTGGGCTTTCATTTTGTGCGCCGTCTGCCAGGTGCGGATGATGACTTCACCCACGCGGCCCATGGCCTGGCTATCGCTGCTCATCATGGAAATCGCGCCCATGTCGTGCAGCACGTCCTCGGCGGCAATCGTTTCCTTGCGGATGCGGCTCTCAGCAAAGGCCAGGTCTTCGGCAATGGACGCGTCCAGGTGGTGGCAGACCATCAGCATGTCCACATGCTCGTCCAGGGTGTTGACGGTGTAGGGCATGGTGGGGTTGGTGGAGCTGGGCAAGAAGTTGGCCTCGCCCACCACCTTCAGGATGTCCGGGGCGTGGCCGCCGCCCGCGCCTTCGGTGTGAAAGGCACACAAGCCCCTGCCTTTGGTCGCAGCAATCGTGTCTTCCACAAAACCACTCTCATTGAGCGTGTCAGAGTGCAGGGCCACCTGAATGTCAGTCTCGTCTGCCACATCCAGGCAATTGCTGATGGCTGAAGGGGTAGAGCCCCAGTCTTCGTGGAGTTTGAGGCCAATCACGCCGGCATTGATTTGCTCGTGCAGTGCGTCCGGCAAGGAAGCATTGCCCTTGCCAAAAAAGCCCAGGTTCATGGGAAAGGCATCGGCGGCCTGCAGCATGCGCTCGATGTTCCACGGCCCCGGGGTGCAGGTGGTGGCAAAGGTGCCGGTGGCCGGCCCTGTGCCGCCACCCATCATGGTGGTCACACCACTGGCCAGCGCTTCTTCAATTTGCTGCGGGCAGATGAAATGGATGTGGCAGTCTATGCCGCCCGCCGTGACGATATTGCCCTCACAGCTGATGATTTCGGTACCGGGCCCGATGATGATGTCCACACCGCTCTGGGTGTCCGGGTTGCCGGCCTTGCCGATGGCCACGATGCGCCCGCCCTTGAGGCCGATGTCGGCTTTGACAATGCCCCAGTGGTCCAGAATGAGGGCGTTGGTCATCACACAATCCACCGCACCGCCCGCCTGTGGGCCGCTGCCCACGCCGTCGCGGGTGCGCTGACTTTGCGCCATGCCGTCACGGATGGTTTTGCCGCCGCCAAACTTCACCTCTTCGCCATAGCCGCCGGCGCCCAGTGTTAAATCCTGCTCGACTTCGATGATCAGCCCGGTGTCGGCCAGCCGTACCCGGTCACCCACGGTGGGGCCGAACATTTCCGCATACGCACGTCGTCCTATCGTGGCCATCACTGGGCTCCCTGGGTTGAGGTTGTCAATGCGCCGTTGACCCGTCCGCGAAAGCCATAGACCTGGCGGTTACCCGCGTAGTCCACCAGTTCCACGGTACGCTGCTGGCCGGGCTCAAAGCGTACCGCCGCGCCTGAGGCAATGTTCAGCCGCATGCCGTGGGCCAGGGCGCGGTCAAAGCCCAAAGCCGCGTTGGTTTCAGCAAAGTGGTAGTGCGAGCCCACCTGGATGGGCCGCTCGCTGGTGTTGTGCACCACCAGGGTGAGCGTGCGCCTGCCCGGGTTGAGCGGGTGGTCGGGACCATCGATCAAAAGTTCGCCGGGAATCATCGCGGGCTTACCGGTCACGGCGGGACAACCAGATGGCCAGCGCCACCAAAGCGGCCATGGCCACAAAGCCCCACACATCGCTTGCATGCCAGTGGCTGCCGCCGCCCAGGCCGTGGCCTTCATGGGCAAAAAGCTCATTAGCCCTTGCTGAAATTGAAACGAATGCTATTGATTTGAGAGTTTTTGAAAGTGTCATGGGGTTGTCCAATCGGTTTGGGCAGGGTTAAACAATGGGCTGGTGCACCGTCACCAGCTTGGTGCCATCGGGAAAAGAGGCCTCCACCTGGATGTCGGGAATCATTTCGGCAATGCCGTCCATGACATCGGCACGGGTGAGCACGTTGCGGCCCTCGCTCATGAGCTGGGCCACGGTTTTGCCGTCGCGGGCACCTTCCATCACCGCCGCGCTGATCAGGGCCACCGCCTCGGGGTAATTGAGCTTGAGGCCGCGGGCTTTTCGTCGCTCGGCCAGCAGGCCGGCGGTGAAGATCAGTAATTTGTCTTTTTCTCTGGGTGTCAATTCCATCAGGGGGCTCCGCAGCGATGCGCGTCTGTTACAAACGCAGGAAATGCAAATGCAATGTTCAACGCAAGAATAATGCCACAAGACCAGGCTGCCAAACCCCCCGCTGTCCAGCGCATCACCCTGGTGCGGCGCGACTACAACCGTTGGGTGGCCAGTCAGACGCTGGAAGACTATGCCTTGCGCTTTACGCCGCAGGGCTTTCGCAAGTGGTCGGAGTGGCGCGTGGCCAATACCGCTTTTGGCGCCGCCTCGTTTCTCATTCTGGAGGCTGTTGGTGCCACACTGCTGGTGCAATACGGCTTTGACAACGCCCTGTGGGCCATTCTGGTGACCGGGCTGATCATCTTTTTGTGTGGACTTCCCATCAGTATTTACGCCGCCCGCTACGGGGTGGACATGGACCTGCTCACGCGCGGTGCCGGTTTTGGCTACATCGGCTCGACCATCACCTCGCTGATTTACGCCTCGTTCACGTTTATCTTTTTTGCGCTGGAAGCCGCAGTCATGGCCTATGCGCTGGAGCTGGCGCTCAACATTCCGCCGCTCTGGGGCTATCTGATCTGCTCGCTGGTGGTTATTCCCCTGGTGACTTTTGGTGTGTCCACCATCAGCCGTCTGCAGGTCTGGACGCAGCCGCTGTGGCTCATCATGTTGGTGGTGCCATTTGCGGTGGTGCTGTGGGTCGATCCGGGTGCCTTTACCGGCGTGGTGTCCTATGTGGGCGAGAAGGCCACGGGCACCGGTTTTGACCTGGCCCTGTTTGGTGCCGCGCTGACCGTGGGCATTGCCTTGATGACGCAAATGGGCGAGCAGGCAGATTACTTGCGTTTTATGCCGGCCCAGACACCAGCCAACCGCACGCGCTGGTGGCTGGCGGTCTTGATGGGTGGGCCGGGTTGGGTGGTGCTGGGGGTGCTCAAAATGCTGGGCGGCATGTTGCTGGCCTATCTGGCGCTGAGCCACTCGGTGCCGATTGAGCGTGCGGTAGACCCCAACCAGATGTATCTGGCCGCTTATGAATATGTGTTTCCCAACTACGGTTGGGCGGTGGCGGCCACCGCGCTGTTTGTGGTGGTGTCGCAGATCAAGATCAACGTCACCAACGCCTATGCCGGTTCGCTGGCCTGGAGCAACTTTTTCTCACGCCTGACGCACAGCCACCCGGGCCGTGTGGTTTGGGTGGTGTTCAACACCCTGATTGCCTTCATGCTGATGGAGATGAATGTGTTTCAGGCCCTGGGCGAGGTGCTGGGCCTGTACTCCAACCTGGCCATTGCCTGGCTGATGGCGGTGGTGGCAGATCTGGTCATCAACAAACCGCTGGGCCTGTCGCCCAAGGGCATTGAATTCAAGCGCGCTTATTTGTACGACATCAACCCGGTGGGTGTGGGGGCCATGACGCTGGCCTCGGTGTTGTCGGTCACGGCCCATCTGGGTGTGTTCGGGCCCATGGCGCAGGCCTTCTCGGCCGTCATTGCCATGGTCACCGCCTTTGTCTGCTCGCCCCTGATTGCCTGGTACACCGGCGGCAAGTATTACCTGGCGCGCGGGTATGACCCGCAGGCCGGCAAGCCTGAACGCGCCGGGTTCAAGGCGGCGTCGCAAGCGCGTGATCCGGTTTTGCGCTGTGTGATTTGCGAGCGCGATTACGAAGGCCCCGACATGGCGCATTGCCCCGCCTATCAAGGCCCCATCTGCTCGCTGTGCTGCACCCTGGATGCCCGCTGCGCAGACCTGTGCAAGCCCCACGCCAGCTTGTCTACCCAATGGACGGCCACCTTGCGCTGGCTGCTGCCACGCCGGACCTGGCCGTATCTGGATACCGGACTGGGCTATTTTTTGCTGCTGATGTTGATCGTCGTGCCCCTGCTGGCCGTGGTGTTTGGTTTGCTGTACCAGAAAGAACTCAAAACCCTGTCGCTGCTCAGCACCGAAGGCGAGCTGGTGCAAGCCCCGCAAGCAGCCTTGCGTGCCGGTTTTATCAAAGCCTATATGGCCCTGCTGGCCTTGGCCGGCATCGTGGCTTGGTGGGTGGTGCTGGCGCATAAAACCCGCCAGGTGGCACAGGAAGAATCAAACAAACAAACCCAGTTGCTGATGCAGGAGATCGAGTCGCACCGCCAGACCGACGAAGCCCTGCAAACGGCCCGGCGCGTGGCTGACGAGGCACGCCACGCCGCTGACCAGGCCAACCAGGCCAAAAGCCGCTACATCAGTGCCATCAGCCACGAACTGCGCACCCCACTCAACAGCATTCTGGGTTATGCGCAACTGATGGGTGAAGACACCGGCATTCCGGCACACCGCAAGCAGGCGGTCAATGTGATCAAGCGCGGGGGCGAGCATTTGCTCTCGCTCATTGAGGGCACGCTGGATATTGCACACATAGAAAGCGGCAAACTGCGCCTGGACATCAAGCCCATGCCATTTGCCGACCGTGTGCATGAGATTGCCAGCCTGTTCGAACTGGAAGCCCAGGCCAAGGGGCTGGAGTTTTCGTTTGA